>NZ_MKVG01000012.1:0-68488 GCF_001899155.1 Flavobacterium sp. 38-13 | reverse complement strand
TGGAAAGTGGAAAGTGGAAAGTGGAAAGTGGAAAGTGGAAAGTGGAAAGTGGAAAGTGGAAAGTGGAAAGTGGAAGAAAATCGTTGAAGATAAACAATTTTATGTTTGCTGTTGTTTGGTTAGAATTTTTATAGCTTTTAAGACCTTAGTTTTTTTACAGGCAAAAGTGGTTTTATTTTTGGTCTTTATTTTTTGCCAGTGCTTTTTTATAGATAAGTTGTGTCAAAAAGCTGTTTTTTGGCTTTTTAAGAGGCTTTCTTCTGAATTGAATTCTTTGACAGCAGATGTTTTTTGATGCTGATTAACGCAAGTTTTTAAAGATTTTGGAAAACAATCAAAACGGCTGAAGTTGTTAATTAATTGTTGGAACCTTATTAAGCACTTTATGTTTACAAAGTAGCTAAAATGAAATCCTTTTATATCCTGAAATAATTATTGATCACTTCTTAAATCTGTATAATTATTTTAATCTGTGGCTAAAATCAATTAGGATAGACTTTGTGAAAAACCTCTCAGTTTGGAATTTAACAACTCTTTTCTATAGAAGTTCATATAGCGATTACATTATTAACTAATATGCCCTGGAATAAGGCTGTTTTTAAGCCTTTTTAGAAGCTTTTGCCTCAATCCCTAAAGCTTGCAATGATGGTTCTTTTTAGCGGTATAAAAAGCTACAAATTGAAAGTTGCTTACGGAAAGTGAACAAGACTTGTAAAAGTGGCTGAGGTTGCTATTGAAAGAACATATAATTAAACTAATACAATTGCATTTGGAAATGACAACTCTTAAGATAAAGCTTTATTCTAACGGCTTTTCTAAATAAAAAAATCCCCGTTGAAACTCAACGGGGATTTTTATTATTTAACCTTTATCTTAGTTAACTACGATATCATCGATACCAAAGTTTGTTGTAAGTCTTGGGTTGGTAAGTCCGGAACCGGTATATTCAAAAATGAAGAATCCGTTTCCTGTAACGTTTGCAGGAATTGTGAATGTTCCGGCATTTACAAAAGTCTGGCTTGTTCCAATGTTAAAGCTAGATGTAATATCAACGATAGCTGCATTTCTGATATCTTGGCCAGGAGTGTAGTTTGTCGTATAATATACTTTTAAAGGAGCATGACCTGTTACAGGGAATGAAACTTTATATTTGAAAGTCATTGTATTGGCAGCTGTCATATCAACCGGCACGAAGAACATCGTTTTGTTATCTTCATTCGGTGTTCCAAAAGATGACATTTCCAGATATTTAGAAGCTGTAGTTTTAATGTTCCAAACTTTAGTTCCAACAAAAGGTTTGTTGAAATAGTTCGGGAAGTTACTTTGGTTAGCAACATAGCTTTCAAAGTTTTCTGTAAAGCTTCCCAAAAAGTTAAAACTTCTGTTTCCGCTTAATTGGATGTCGCTTTCATATCTTACAATGAATTGGAAATCGGAGTTGTATTTAGTCATTACACCTCTGATTTTTCCACTTCCTGAAGGAACTCTGTTTCCTGAAAAAGGAGCAAAGCTGCTGAAACGGATAATATTTGAAGCACCACCTGTAGATGCAGATGTGATAAAGTGGTTTGTTGCCCCACCACCTGAATCAATATCATAATATTTTCTTCCTACGGAAGCATCAGCAAAACGTACATCGTTGATTTCGATAAGTGTGTTCAGGTTAGCATTGTTATAAGCCTGAGCAAGTGTTACCGTTCTTACCATGTCATTCTCATTTACTCTTGTGCAAGAAGGGAAGATAAACTGTCTCCAAACATTTTCAGAGATTCTTCCAATTTGATTTCCTTGATATAGGGCACCAATCTGTAAAGAGTTGAAAACATTAGCATAGTACAAGCCTTTTAGCTTGATGTAAACTTTAGTCCCTGGAGTAAATCCTTCAGCAAAAGTTGAAGAAACGTTCAAAGCAATGCTAAATCCTACAGGAGCTCCTGTTTCAGGAAGTGTCTGCATAGAAATAGTCTTAAAGAAAGTTCCTTTTTCATCGCTTGAAGTTACATATCCTTCAATGATATCGTCATCTTCATACAATTTTGGAGTTCCGGTAGCCATTGCAATAATCTGCTGAACCGTTTTAGTGGCCGTCAATCCCGGGTCAACACATCCAAGGTTTGGCGTATTATAATTGTCGTCATTAGCACAACCAGAAATTAATCCGGCAGCAATCATAGAGACAAATATAGATTTAAATATAATAGATTTCATTTTTTTACTTTTAATAGAATTAGTTATAAACTCTAATATTATCAATTTGATAAGTACCGTCTAATGTCGTACCGTTTCCTTTTACTCTGAATGCGATATGAGCAGTTCCGGTAAATCTTGACAGATCAATTACTCCGGACTTGATAAATTGGTAATAAGTAGCAGAAGTTGTCGGGAAAGTCGCGCTCAATGACTGCCATGTAGCTGCAGTAACATTGGTTCCGTCAAAGTCAGTAGAAATTAATACTTCAATCGTATTTGCCGCGTTGTCAACAAAAGCCTGGGCTGTCTGGAAAACTAATTTCTCGCCCTCCTGAGCATCAAGGTCAATCCCCGGAGTGATTAACCATCCTATGTTTGAAGCCTGACCTGATTGGTATGACGTGAATTCTGCATAACCATTACCACTATAAACCTGGTTTGTCCAACGAACAGTACCCGTTTCAGCAAAGTTTAACCATCCTTCTTTTTCAAACAATGTGTTGTCTGCACCTTCAGAAAAATCTTCACCAAAAATTAGCGGAGTATATTCTGGAAGGCTAGTGTCGTCATCATTTACACAGCTTGACATCATTCCCATCGTAAGAGATGCGAATAATAATGTTGTTATCTTATTCATTTTCATAATACGCAATTTTAGAAGTTGATGTAAAGGTTTACAAAATAAGTTCTTCCATATCCGTAGAAATACTTTGGACCAAAAGAAGGAGTTCCGCTTGAAACGTCTCTGTTTAACTCTTGGTAGTTAGCATTTCTTGCCTGTTCAAATCCACCTGTTTTGTATGTCTGATCGAATACGTTGTTGATACTTGCAAAGAATCCTACAGTTTTACCACCGATTCTCCATGATTTTCCTCCAGTTAAATTTACTAAATAAAAATCATCAAATTTCTCTTGTTTCAACAATTTTCTTGCATTCTCACGATCAATATCAGAGAATGGGAAATCCATTCCGTAAGGATCGGCGGAGTTTTCAAAGAAATTGTGTGTTCTCAATAATGCAGATACATCTAAATAGTTGCTTGCCAGATAGTTTGCGTTAGCGCCAATCCACCAGAAGTGAGGATCTCTATATTCAAGTCCCACAGAGTAAGCCTGTTGTGGCATACCAGGAAGACGGTAGTTTTTCAAGTTTGCCTGTCCAAAATTTACTTGTGTATTTGGAGCACCTACGTTTGCCAGAGAACCTTCCTGTACAAGAGCTGCAAGAGCGTCGTTATTGATACTTACATTAGGATTGTTGTCATAAGTATACTGTCCGTAAGTTCCGGTAGCAGTAAATTTCAAAGTTGGTATGATTTGGTATTCGATTCCCAATTCAACACCCATGTTTTTCTTGTTGATATTGGTTACTGTTTCAGCAACGAAAGCGTTGGCATCAGAACCGTCTCCTTCAAATACTCCTTCAGCAAAGAAGAATGAAGTTTCAGTAGCATTTTTGATTGTTGAGTAGAAACCTGTCAATCTTGCTTTCAATTTAGGTGCTCTGATGATATAACTTGCGTCAACACTCATGATGTTTTCGCTGTTGATATCCGGAACGATAATGTTGTTCAAACGCGCATTAGGGAAAGTATTTCTCAATGAAGGCGCTTTAGTCATGTAGATTGCATTAACATCAAACATTTGTCTTCCGGTCATTTTGTATGTCATACCTCCTTTGAATCCGAAGTTTTCAAAAACAATCTTGTCGCTTTTTCCAAAAGAGTTGTTTGCGTAAAGTCCGTTTCTGTACAAACCTTCTCTTTGGTATTGAGAACGTGAGAATGATTGAGCAAGGTAGAAATCGAATGTGCTGTAGTTGAATTTAAACTGTGTGAACGCATCAGCTACATCAGCAAGCAAGTTGTAGTTATAACCATAAGCATCACCCACACCTACTTGTCTGTTTGGATTGTTCAAGTCAGACTGAGCAAAATTTCCAGTGTAGAAATTGTCGATATCATTAAAATACTGTCCTCCAAGAAGGTCAAGCATGTTTTGGAAGTTATGCGATTTTAGCTTTCTGTAAGTTGCACCAGCATTAAGAATGATGTTGTCAGAAAGTTGAGTATTTAAGATAGAGTTTGCAGTCCAGGTTTTGTCATCTGTTCTGTCTTCATATAAGGCATAAACACTGTTTCCTGCAGCTGTTCTGCTGTTGGCAGCATACATTGCATTCCAGTCAATTTGTCTGTTAGTTAAGAAACGGGCTCTTGAAGCTTCTAAAATATTAGCTTCTGAATTTCCTACAAAGGTATTTCCATCATACATTGAAGTATAGTAGCTAGGAAGGTTTCTGTAGTAAGTAGGATCAGGGTTGTTTACGTTTTGGAAATCAAGACGGCTGTTTCCGATTTTACCAAATTGGTAAGAAACATTGGTGTTTAAGTTTGTCTTGTCAGTAATTTTCCAATAGTGGCTTAACATAAAGATTGGCTCTTCAACATCTTTGTCTCTTGAGTTTCTTTTCTCACCATCTTGCCATCCCCAGTATGAGTTGTATTTTTCTCCAGCAATTCTGTTAACTTCAGCCGTGTTTGGAGAGTTTTTACCTCTGCTGTTTTGAGCATAGATTGATGTAAAGTTTAAGCTGTGTTTATCATTAAATCTTTTTTCAATACTTGCAAAGAAAGAGTTTGCGCTGTAATCAGTTCCGTCAAAATAACCTTCCTGAGCCCATCTTCTTGAAGCAGAAATCACATAAGCAATTCCGTCTTTGTTCATTCCTGAAGCATGAGTTCCCATCATTCTCCAGCTGTAGTTTGTATTGGTTCCGGAGAAAGAAATTCTGGTACCCGGTCTGTAAAATGAAGCTCTTGTATTGATTTCCTGAGTTCCTAAGATACTTCCGAAAGTATAGTCAGAAGGAGCAGAACCCATAGTAAATTCTTGGTTTCTAGTAGCGTCGTTCAAACCTCCCCAGTTACTCCATTGTGGTCGGCCATCATATACTTTGTTCATAACGATACCGTTAATCATCGTGGTTCCGTATTCGTTGTCCAGACCTCTGATTCTAAAACGTGCCTGACCCCAGTTGAACGCTGCCGATTGCTGGAAAGCGTCTCTTGTTGCCTGTAACAATCCAGATGTACTTTCTGAACCGCTGTTGTCATCACCCAAATCATTTTCAGTAATGGTAATCAAGCTTAATTGCTGCTCAGAAGTAATGTCTTCTGCCAAAACAACAACTCCCAAGTCTAAAGGTTGACCTTCAACATCGATAGACAGGATTTGACGAGAATAGCCAGTACTTGAAACTTCAAGAAGATGGCTGCCGTGTGGCGCATTTTCGAAAACAAATATACCGTCAGAATTTGTCAAAGCGGTCAATGTTGTGTTTCGAATTGTAGCTACTACATTTTGCAATGGTTTTTGAGTTTTTGAGTCAACAACTTTACCCTTAACTAAGGACCCCTGCTGAGCAAAAGCAAAAACGACTTGCATTACAAATAAAATACTAATTACAAGTTTTTTCATAAATAAATTTAATGATTAATCCCTTTTTGTTAGAAATACAATTTCTTAACGGCGGCAAAGTTACATTATTAATTAATATTATTTACTTTTGCTCCCAAGTTTATGTTAAACTTCATATTTAATTAATATTGGATTTATGAGAATTAAAAAATTTATTGCCCTTTTCATTGTATTATCTTCAATAAATGTTGCGCAAGCTCAGGATAAGAAGTTTAGAGTGCAAACCATTGCATTCTACAACTTTGAGAACTTGTTTGACACGATTAACAATGCAAATGTAAATGATGAAGAGTATACCCCAACAGGTACACAAAATTGGACAGCGGAGAAATACAAAAAGAAACTGGCAAATCTTAGCAGGGTTTTGAATGAAATTGGAACCAGCGATCAGCAGAAGGAATCTCCTGTGATTATTGGTGGTGCAGAAATTGAAAACAGAGGTGTTCTTGAAGATTTGGTAAAACAACCGCTTTTGATTAACAAGGATTATGGTATTGTTCATTATGACTCTCCGGACAAAAGAGGAATTGACGTGGCATTGCTATACCAAAAAAAGCATTTCAAACCAACGAGTTCTATCAATATTCCGCTAATCATTTATGACCAGACAGATAAGACAAAGAGAATTTATACCCGTGACCAGTTGTTGGTTACCGGATTGCTGGATGGAGAAGAAATGCACTTTATCGTAAACCACTGGCCATCACGTTCAGGAGGTGAACAAAAATCAAGTCCAAACCGTGAGGCTGCCGGAAGATTGAACAGAAAAATTATTGACTCGTTGTATAATATCAATCCAAACGCAAAAATCATTACTATGGGTGACTTAAATGATGGTCCTTATAATAAGAGTGTTAAGGTTGAATTAGGAGCCAAAGCCAAAAAAGAAGAAACCAAAGAAAGAGGCATGTACAACCCTATGGAAGAAATGTCTAATAAAGGAATCGGAACTTTGGCCTATAGAGACGCCTGGGATTTATTTGACCAGATGATTCTTTCCGAGCCATTAATCAGAAAAGATTATTCTTCCTATCGTTTCTGGAAAGCCGGTGTTTACAACAAGCCTTTCCTTACACAAACAACAGGACAATATAAAGGTTATCCGCTAAGAAACTCCAACGGTCAGGTGGGATTCAGTGACCACTTTCCCGTATATCTGTACCTGATAAAAGAGGTAAAATAATTTTAAAGGCTAGTTTTTTACTGGCCTTTTTTATTTTTAGTAATTTAGTAGAAATATTAAAGCTATGGCAATTTCAAAACCGTTCAATCTCAATCAATGGATTGAAGAGAACAGGCATCTGCTAAAACCGCCTGTTGGAAATAAAAACATTTATGTTGATTCTGAAGACTATATCGTAATGATAGTAGCCGGGCCAAATGCCCGAAAAGACTACCATTATAATGAAACCGAAGAATTGTTCTATCAGCTTGAAGGCTCTATAAAAGTAATCATTCAGGAAGACGGCAAACGCAAGGAAATGGAACTCCATGCCGGAGATATGTATCTTCATCCGGCCAAAACACCACACTCTCCGGTTCGTTCAGCAGGTTCTATAGGTCTGGTTATTGAAAGAAAAAGAGCAGGAAAAGGCTATACGGACGGACTGCTTTGGTTCTGTGAAAACTGTAACCACAAACTTTACGATGTCTACTTTGAGCTCAACGATATTGAAAAAGATTTCCTGCCGCATTTTCAGCATTTTTATAATTCCAAAACATTACGTACCTGTACAAAATGCGGAACCATTATGGAAGCCGATAAAAAATATACATTAAAGAGATAATATTGTGGTGCTCTTCAAAAACTGAAAACCTTGCTCAACAAGCAAGGTTTTTTTATTGTGCTAAAAAAAACATAATGGAGGTAACAGTTTCATATTTAATGTCATACCTTCGCGCCGCATTTAAAATTATCCTTAAAAAATGGACGATTATTATCAGAAGAACATTTTATTAATTTAAGGACAGCGCGTCATATTGCAAGCTGTTCTTAGAAATAGCATTGCATTATGATTACATTCTACAAAAATGACAGCGGGCTTATTCCTGCCCAAAACCCAAACGAAAGCTGCTGGATTAATGCGGTTTCTCCAACTAGAGAAGAAATCAGATACCTTCTGGAAGATTTAAAAATCCCTGAAGCCTTTTATAATGACATTGAAGATATTGACGAACGTCCGCGTCTGGAAACCGAAAACGGCTGGAATCTTATTATCCTGAGAATCCCTTTTAAGAGCAATGACGAAAAGCTACCCTTTAGTACGGCTCCTTTGGGACTGATTTTTAACGACGATGTTTTTGTTTCTTTATGTTTTCAACCCAACGACATGCTGGAAGATTTTGTGCTGTATACGCAGCGTAAAAAAATAGCAATCACTTCGCATTATGATTTAGTACTCAAATTATTGCTGTCATCCAGTGTCTGGTATCAGAAATACCTGAAACACATTAACCAGCGTATCAAATTGGCTGAAAGCAATCTGGAAAAATCAATAAAAAATGAAGAACTCCAAGCCTTGCTGCAAATTGAAAAGTGTCTGGTATTTTTTATAACATCTTTAAAAGGGAATGATATCCTTTTCCATAGAATCAAAAATTTAAAAAATCAGAAAACAACACTTAACCCCGATTTGGTTGAAGACGTAGAAATTGAATTGCGCCAGGCAGAAGAGACGACAAATGTGTACAGCAACATTTTAACCGGAATGATGGACGCTTATGCTTCTGTAATTTCGAATAACCTGAACGTTATCATGAAACGGCTGACTTCCATTTCAATCATTTTGATGATTCCTACATTGGTAGCGAGCCTGTACGGAATGAACGTGCCTAATAACCTTCAGGCAAGTCCGCTGGGATTTTGGATTATCCTGCTCATGTCACTATTCATTTCCATTCTGGGCGTATTTATATTTAAGAAGCGAAATCTGTTTTAATTCTTTAAGAAAAGGAAAGACAATTGCTAAAAAAACATTTTGATTCGCAAAATCCACCTATAAATCATAACTTCGCAAAAAATAATACAATTTACAATCAAAAAGTTATAAATGGCAACAATAGCAAATCAATTTGGAATGACTGAAGCCTTGCAACAATTGGGCTTGGCGGCAATTAACGAAGGAACTTCAACAGGAAACAGCTGGTTTTCAAATGGTGAAATCATTGAAAGCTACTCTCCGGTTGACGGTCAGCTAATCGGAAAAGTAAAAACTACTACAAAAGAGGATTATGAAAAAGTAATGAAAAGCGCTACTGAAGCTTTCAAAACTTTCCGATTAATGCCGGCACCTCAGCGTGGAGAAATTGTTCGTCAGTTTGGTCAGAAATTGCGCGAGAAAAAAGAAGCTCTGGGTAAATTGGTTTCCTATGAAATGGGTAAATCATTCCAGGAAGGTCTTGGAGAAGTTCAGGAAATGATTGATATCTGCGATTTTGCCGTTGGACTGTCCCGTCAGTTGCACGGATTAACAATGCATTCAGAGCGTCCTGGACACAGAATGTATGAGCAATACCATTCATTAGGAGTTGTTGGAATCATTTCTGCTTTCAACTTCCCGGTAGCCGTTTGGTCATGGAATACCGCTTTGGCATGGATCGCCGGTGATGTTTGTGTTTGGAAACCATCTGAAAAAACACCGTTATGTGGTATCGCTTGTCAAAATATCATCGCAGAAGTCCTAAAAGAAAACAACCTTCCTGAAGGTATTTCCTGCCTGATTAACGGCGACTACAAAGTAGGTGAGTGGATGACTGCAGATGTTCGTGTTCCTTTGGTTTCTGCAACAGGTTCTACAAGAATGGGAAAAATAGTAGCTCAGGCTGTAGCCGGACGTTTAGGGAAATCATTATTGGAGTTAGGAGGAAACAATGCTATCATCGTAACTCCGGATGCAGATATTAAAATGACAGTTATCGGAGCGGTTTTTGGCGCTGTAGGAACTGCAGGACAAAGATGTACTTCAACACGTCGTCTGATTATTCACGAAAGCATTTACGATAAGGTAAAAGATGCTATTGTGGCTGCTTACGGGCAATTGAAAATAGGAAACCCATTAGACCAAAACAATCACGTTGGACCGCTTATCGATACACATGCAGTTGAAATGTACAACAAAGCTTTGGAAAAGGTAGTAGCTGAAGGCGGTAAAATTATCGTTGAAGGTGGCGTTCTTTCTGGCGAAGGTTATGAAAGTGGATGTTATGTGAAACCGGCAATTGCTGAAGCAGACAATTCTTTTGAAATCGTACAGCACGAAACATTTGCACCAGTTTTATACCTGTTGAAATATTCTGGAGAAGTTGAAAATGCAATCGACCTTCAAAATGGTGTGGCACAAGGATTGTCTTCTGCAATCATGACAAACAATTTGCGTGAAGCGGAAAGATTCCTTTCTGTTGCAGGTTCTGACTGTGGAATTGCAAACGTAAACATCGGAACTTCTGGTGCTGAAATCGGTGGTGCTTTTGGTGGTGAAAAAGAAACCGGAGGCGGTCGTGAATCAGGTTCTGACGCATGGAAAGTATATATGAGAAGACAAACCAATACAATCAACTATACAACCAAGTTGCCTTTGGCACAAGGAATCAAGTTTGATTTGTAAGATTTAGCTATTCTTTATCAATAAAAAATCCTGCTGAAAAGCGGGATTTTTTTGTTAGTTATAAGATGATTTTATATATTTTTATATTAAATCTATAAAATGACTTATACTATTAATATCGGTGAAATTTTTACCTCTCAGAATGCTTCTATAAGTAGTTGTAAACTTTTAGTTGATCAATATAAAAAGTTTCCGGAGACAAAATTAATAATTGATTTCAATCAATGTGATTTTATCTATCCTGATTATATTGTTTTGCTACTTTGCACAATTAAGTATTTAGAAAGTATAGGGTTTATTGTTACGGGTAAAATTAAAATTAATAAGGATTCAAATCTAGCTAAGTATTTAGCCAAAATGAATTTTTTTGAAAATCTCCAAGTACAGTTTCCTTTAGACGTAGAAAAAGTTGATGATAAAAATTCTGTGCAAATACAAAGATATACTAAGGAGAATCAAATTGTCGTTCTAAATAGTATACTAAAAGTATTAAGAGAAAATAGTTCAATGAATGATAATGTTTATACTAGTTTAGACTATTGCCTAAATGAAATATTAGATAATGTCTTGAATCATTCTGAACAGAATGAAGGGTGGGTTGTAGCTCAACATTTCGGGCAATTAAATTCTATACGGCTTGTGGTTGCTGATTATGGCATTGGCATTCATAATTCTCTAAATTTAAAGCATAATTTTTCTGAGGAGGAAGCCATGTTGAAATGTATTGAAGAAGGAGTTACGAATGGGAAGGGACAAGGTCATGGTTTATATGCTACGGTAACTATACCATTTTTACGGTAAAGTTATTTTAATAGTTTGCACCTAAAGTAATTTGAGATAATTTTTTACAACTTGAAGGTTCTGAAACTGTGTTTGTAAAGATTTCAACATGCTATCAATGTGATATTTATTAGCTGGTAGTGTATCGAAATTTTCATAGAGCCTGTCATTCAGATTATCTTCATACTCGGATTTGATAAACTCATAATATTTTGTAATAGTGTATGTTCCAAATATCAAATTATCTCCATTGCCTAAATCAATCTGGTTTTGAAGTAATTGCTGTATTTCTAAAGATATTCTTTGGTTCATTTTGAAATGAGCTTTGAGATTTTCTTTTTCAGTTATTGGCTCAGGCTCAGGAAAAACGGGAGGTGGTACGTTAAACTGCCTATGATATGTTTGAATAGCAACTAATAATGCTATAACACTTGCAATCACACCTATTACTTCCCAACTCATATATAACGTTTTAAAAAGTAAATTTAACAATTTTTATTAACAACAAAAGCCACCCGTAATTGGAGTGGCTTTTTTAATACTTTGAAATTATGGAAACCATATTTACTCTTGAAGTGTTGTGGATTATGGCTCAAATAATACTAGCAGGAATTTTTATTTTTCTGCTGATTGAACTGATTGTGTATTTGATTCATAAGTTTTTTTCACGTTAACATTATAGTTCAGTATTAAAAATACTGTGTTTACCACAAAAGCCAATAATGCTATTACCCAAAATATTTTTTGAAGAAAGTCCTTAATTTTTTCATTATTTCGTTGCTTTAAAAGTCCACCATTTTTTAATACCACAAGCCCTTCAAATGTAATCATATAGTCAGGAGAATTTTTATCTATTGCTTGCATTATGATTAAATCTTGTTTTTCCAAATGCCTCATTGCTAAACGAAATATAACACGTTCTTTATCTTCTGGAATGCCTTCATACGTGGTAATAAAATCACCAATAGGTGTTTTATGTTTCTTAAAGGTAACTTTAGGCGCAATTATGTCTTCATTCACGTAATCTCCCGTAGTTTCTAAAAGCTCTTTTAAGATTTCGTCTAAATATTTTAGCCAGCTATTTTTCATAATTTATTCGGTTTCTTGCTTGATTGCTTTGTTTATCTCATTATACATCCAATTGATGACGTTATTTGTTGTTGTCGTGTTTGAATAATTGTACTTAGAGGCGTTCAGATTGTTTAGTATTATGTCAAACCTTTCTGATATTCGTTCTTTGGCACTCTCATTTATTTCTAGGCTCATGATTTTATCGGCTATGTCTTCTATGGCATTTTGGATTTTTTGCACATTTGCATCATATCTGCCTTGCTTTGTAGCCAGAGCCTGATTTACTCGGTTGTGATTGATAGGCTGGACATATGTACTCTGCTGTTTCTGTGGAACTTCGTAATATTTCCAAGACTTGTCCAGATTGTCATAAAATTGATAACCGACCATGTTACCACGACTGTCAAAATACTCATACCTGTTGTTTACGCTGTTGTATTTCTTTGTAAGGGTCTGTGATACACCTGCTAAGGTATAAAATAAGAGGATAAATAGGAGAATTTTTTTCATAAGTGAAATTATTTAATTCCACTCAAACCCGAAGCAGAGGTTATGAAACAAAAAAGCGTGGGTTTGTAACTATATCCCACCTTTAGAGGCTCTGGTAAACCTTACGTAATGGAATAAGTACACCCACGCCTAAGCATGAGCGTATAATTATTACCTGTTACGTGTTTGAAATTTACCAGATTTCCTAAATGACAGAGTAATAGCTAACGCTAACTAATATTTTATGTAACAAATATATAGAAATTTAAGGATTATGGAAATGTAAAAAAGGAGCCGTAATTTTGTAGTTCAATCGCTTCTTATAAGAATACTTTAACACTAAATATAATGATTTGGTGTAAAAAAGTTCTAAATTTGAAAGAACTAAAAAAGGAAGCGATGTTTAATAAGGACTTTAACTCGTTGATAGAAGTAATGCAGGAATTCTCGACAGAAGAGAAATGTATTGCTCACTTAGAAGAATTGTATTGGGAAGGCGTTCCTGTATCTCCTTTTGCCCCACAAGCGAAAGTGTACAGAAGCAAGAACGGCAACCAATATATATGTGGCGTGACCAAAAAGAAATTCACTGTGCTGAACGGCACTATGTTTCATGGCACTCATATTCCACTTGTGAAGTGGTTTTGTGCAATTTTTTTGGTTATTTCCCATAAAAAAGGCATCTCTTCTGCCCAGCTTGCTAGAGACCTAGGAGGAATATCTCAGAAATCTGCTTGGCTGATGCTGATGAAAATCAGGACTGCTCTTGGCATTGAAAACAATAATGATTTAGAAGGTATTGTCGAGGCTGACGAATCTTTTTATGGAGGCAAGAATAAAAACAGACACGCTGATAAGAAGGTGAAAAATAGTCAAGGACGTAGCTTTAAAGACAAAACACCTATTTTAGGTCTTATTGAAAGAGGAGGCAAAATGACTGCTGTGGTAGTAAAAGATACAAAGCGAGAAACTATCCAACCTATAATAAAGAGGTTCGTTGCCAAAGGCAGTACATTAATTACGGATGATTGGATGGGATATGATGGCATTAACAGCCACGTAAACCATTATAGCATCAAGCATTCCGACAAAGGATATAAACACGATTTTGGAAAAGAAATCCATACCAATAATATCGAAGGGGCGTGGAAGATAATGAAGAACAGCTTAAGAGATATGTACAATTCTGTCTCACGTGCAAAATTACATTTTTACCTTGATGAATTTGTGTTTAGATATAATACCCGTAAAATGCAGTCAGGAGAAAGATTTAATTACTTACTTTTGAATTCCAATGTAAGAATAAAGTATAAGGACTTATGCTCAAGCTAAAAAAAGAAGAACTATTAAAAGAAGAAGCAATACTGAAGGTGTCGTTTAATAACGACTGGTATTTCGATGTGGAGAGCGTGGCAGTATTCCTAAAAGAAGACCTGTCAGACGTGGAAGGAATAACCTTGCCTTTCGGTGAGAGCTACAAAAAAGCAGCCACATTGGAAGGTATAGAAAAAGGACGGAAAAAAGAACCCCTGTCAGAATTCAATAAGGCTCTTCTGAAAATGAAGAATTTTCCTAAAAAATAATTTGAAAATTAAACTTAAAAATGTATGTTTGGTATTAATTTCTAAATGTTTTGGAAAATATAATAGAAATATACACAAAGTTAATCATAGCAATAATCTCTTTTATTGCACCATTAATCATACATTTATTATCTATGTTTAGCGAAGCTTCTTCTCATATAAAAAGAAAAGCTGATATTGAATTGCAACAGATTAATGAGTTAGTTAAAAGCCAAGTTCAGGCTGAAGGGGCTGAAATACAAAAATTAATGAAAGAGAGTGAAGTTTTATATAAAAATAGAGCAAAAACTTTAAAACGTCAAGAAAATATATTATCTCCTAAAAGACAAATAAGCAGAATCTTTCCTATTTTATTTTCGTCATTAATTTTTGTAGCTTTATACATCGCAGCAGAAGAGTATTGCTGGGGTGGAGCAGATTACAATCTTTTAATTGAAATGTCCCTATTTATTACTAGTTTAGTACTCTCAACAATAGGTGTTGTATGCTTAAAAATTATTGCATGGACTGTTATAGAAATAAAAGAACAGTTGGCAATTGAAAAAGAAAGACCAATTCAAAGGGTTGAAAAACCAGAAAATATTTAAAGATGGCTTTATTTCACGTAATAGAAATTATAGACGGAAGCACTATCAAAGTTCCTAGTTGGAAATATGGGGAAGAGAGAGGACAATTGGTCAGAATACATGGATACTCTGTCCCAACCGACCCTATATATCAAACATATGTAAAGAAAAAACTAGAGAGTCTATTGAAGGATAAATTTGTTGAGTTAAAAAGAGCCCTTGGTATAGAAAAAAACAATAAGGGTGAAAATATTATTCGTTGTTCAGTTTATCTTAACGAGATTGACATTTCAACATATTTTAGAGAGCTTGACATCAAAAAATAAATCTAAGCCCCATGTATGGGGCTTTTTTATTACTTATAAATCACTTTCCGTAAAAATGGTATAGTTACCTATGCTACATCTACTTTTGTAAAATTGAATAAAGGTTGGTTAAGTGTAATCTCAGGAAATAAAAAACTTAATGTTACTGAAAAAAATACTATATTAAAAGAAATAGATGGTTGGCAAGGAACTTATGTGTATATTAGAATTAATACAAACATAGATGTCGACTATACAGAATTTACAAGTAAAAATTATGATTATAAAGCACAGATATTTGAAGATATGTTCTTCAATCAAGATAAAATAACATAATTTTAATGCTGTTCTAAGAACTTATAAATATTTTAGCGCTAATTTTGCAATATGGAAAAAAATAATCTACACTTAAATATGGAAAATACTGTCTTGTTTAAAGATATTGCTTCAAGTCTAGGAACAAGAGATTTGGGGTGAAAAAATCCGTTTATTATAATTGACAAAGTTCATTCAAATGATAAGGTTTTTCTTGATTTTGAAGGTGTAGAGGTTGTAACTAATTCTTTTGCTGACGAATGTTTTAGGAAATTACGTGAAGCTATTGATAATGAGGTTTTTCGAAAAAAGATTGCCTTTATTAATACCAATGATTTTATTCAAAGAGTAATAATTTCTGCCCTTTAATTTTTGAGGGGTATTTTGCCCCTATTTCTCCCACAAACTATCCGTAAAATACTGTTTGCCATCTAAAAAATTTTCAACAACCTTAAAATTCAACTGATTTGCCAAATCCTCAATTTCTGCAAAACTGTATTTTTTAGAAAGTTCTGTCCAAATGGTTTCGTTTTTTTCAAAACTAAACGATGTGTTTAGTACCCGACTGTAAAATTGCTGTTGGATTAAGCTGTACAGATAACTATTGACTTCGCCATTTTCAGGATTATAGTGGCAGTAAAAATCAAATTGATCTATGGCAATATCTGCATCGAGTTCCTTGTTAATTCTATGAAGCAGGTTCATATTGAATGCTTTGGTAATTCCATGCGGGTCGTCATAGGCAGCCTGTATAACTCTGGGGTCTTTTTGCAAATCAATACCTAGCAATAATTTATCACCCTTTTTCATTCCGGACGAAAATTTTTGAAGTAAATCAAATACATCTTCCTTTTTATAATTACCAATATTGCCGCCCAGAAAAAGAAACAGGTTTGGAGTGTCATCTTTTGCTATATCTTCAAGCACATCAAAATAATCGCCAATTTTCGATTCCATTTTGAGTTTTGGCAAGGCAGAGAGCAGGTCTTCTTCCAGAATTAATATGGCTTCTTCAGATATGTCAATAGGCATATAGGTGAAATCTGCATCTTTATTCAGGAAAGTCTTTAATAATTGCTTTGTTTTTGTGCCGTCACCCGAACCAAACTCCACAATATTGAATTTTCCCTTAAAAGCAATCTTGTCCAAAATGGTATCCGATTGCCAGGACAGGATTTCCAACTCGCAATTGGTAGGATAGTACTCGGGCATTTTCATGATTTGCCGGAATATCTGACTTCCGTTATCATCATAAAAATATTTAGAGGACAAGTGTTTCTTTTTTGAAGTCAATCCTTCAAGGACATCTTCCGCAAAAGCGGTATAATGGATGGGTTGTGCAGTATTCATAAGCAATTATTTTGCGAGACGGATGCCGTTGAACTGCCAGCGTTCATGGGCATGAAAAAAGTTTCTGTATGTTTTTCGGTCATGCTGTGGCGGCGTGGCACAGGAAGCGCCACGGAGTACCATCTGATTGACCATGAATTTTCCGTTATATTCTCCGATAGCGCCTTCGGGTTTTTTAAAATTCGGATAGGGCAGGTAAGCGCTGTTTGTCCACTCCCAACGCTTTCCCCAATTGAATTTGTCGGCAGCAGCTTCCCATTCGAATTCGGTTGGCAGTCGCATTTTTTTCCAGGCTGCAAAAGCAGCAGCTTCATAAAAGCTGATGTGTGTCAGGATAGCTTCTGGATTTAATTTTTCCAATCCGCCTAAAGTGTAATTGTGCCATTCTCCATCAATCTTATGCCAGTATAAGGGTGCCTCAATTTTGTTTTCGGTAACCCAGGACCAGCCTTCATCCAGCCAGTAATCAAAATTCGTATAGCCGCCATTAGAAATGAACTCCAGATATTCCGCATTGGTCACCAGCGATTTTGAAATTTCAAAATCATGCAGGTATACTTTATGTCTTCCATGTTCATTGTCAAATGAAAATCCTTCCCCTTCAAATCCTATTTCATAAATACCTTCTTCGAGCTTTACAAACCCGGTTTCTTCATTTTCCTGTTTTTCCCAATCAATATTTTCGTCATATAGGGGGAAAATAGGATTATTTCCAAGAATATATTTAATGTCGGTAATAAGCAGTTCCTGATGTTGCTGTTCATGATTCAATCCCAACTCAATTAAGTCTTTCAACTCTTCCGATTTAAGCTGTAACAGTATTTGCATATGCATATCTACATAAGAACGGTATTCAAATACTTCATGAACGCCCGGACGGGTAATGTTTCCCCTATCCGCTCTAAAAACACGTTTGCCTACAAAATTGTAGTAGCTGTTGAATAAGAAGCTAAAATCGTCATCGAAGAGTTTATAATCCGGAAGATGTTCGTTTAAGACGAACTGTTCAAAAAACCATGTAGTATGTGCCAGATGCCATTTTGGAGGACTTACAAAATCAGCAGGCTGCGGTATAAAATCTTCTGTAGTCAGTACATTACAGAGGTGTTCAGTGTGTTTTCTAATGGAATTGTATCGGTCTGAAAGTGTCATTTTTTTGGTGAGTTTGTATACCTAATTTACAAATAATGTTTTATAGCTTCTTTCAAACCGGCTGATTTTAACCTATTTATAACATTGCTAAAAAAAATAAATAATCCAGGCAACCTTTTTAAAAGTTTTGCATCTATATAGAAATTGCTATAGAAAAAGATTCCATTGTAACGGCATAGAAACCCGGAAACTATATTTGACAGCAACTGCGAAAACTATCAATCTTTTGCTTCAGGTTTGGTTATGATTACTGCAGCTGCATGTCACGTTATTCCGAAAGTGTGACTGTCGCGTTACAACCGGAATAAAAAAAGTCCCGATATTACCGGGACTTTTTCTTTTTGCGGAAATAGGAAAACAAAAAATCCGATTCTTTTTAGGAACCGGATTTTGAATATGCTGTTTATTTTATAATTATAGATTGAACGAAGCGCCAATATGGAAAACAAACTGATTGTTCAGGCGGTCATATCCAAACACATCACTTTTATATTTTGCAATTGGAACGCTAAATTCCGTAAATAAACCGAAACCTTGCGAGAAGAAATAACGTCCGCCTAAATGGGCACCAAAATTTCTTAAGCCTAAATCCAGACCCGGATAGATATCTACATTTTCTGGCAAGCCCATCACATTTCCGATGTTTGCATTAAAACGCGCTTTCAAATCGAAACGGTCTTCAAATTTAGAGCCGTCGCCATCAACGCCCAACAGATATGTGGTGTATCCACCAATAGACATGTTTTCTCCAATTCCATAGTCATAAGCAGCCATGATTCCTGTTGCATGATCCTGAAAGTTGGCACCTACCTGAAACTTCTTGTCGCCTTTTCCGCTAAAAGCCTGTGCGTTTCCAAGAAAAGCACTTAAAAGCAAACCAATTGTTATAATTTTCTTCATGATTAAAAATTTTATGCAAATATACTCGAATTTTATAATTTTTTAAACAAATTAATTTCGGCCACTTTCTTCGGGATATAACAAGTAAACCGGATCGCTTTGCCAATATTCTTTTGTTTGAATATCCAGAATGGTCAAAGGACCTTTAAAAGCAGCTCCTGTATCAACATTCCAGATGTTTGCCTTATTCACAGGAACGGTTTCTCCAATTCGGGTTACCGGTGTATGTCCAATAAAAATTTCAGTATAAAGATTGAATCTTTTCGGATAAAAAGGACTGTCTTTTTCAATAGAACTGTCAAGTGAAAGTGCATTTTCCCACAAGGTGCGTTCCCAATAAAACATTTTTGGAAAATATTCATAGGTAACTCCGTTGAGGTTGGTAAACCCGGCATGGACAAACAAACGATTATGTTCATCCAGATGGTAATTTTCTAAAGTTTTAAGAAAATCAATATGAGCCTGTTTTTTTTCCTGAGACAGTATGCTATATTTTTCCATAGTCAGGCGACCGCCATGATTGAACCATTGCGGGTTGTCCTTTTTTACTTCCAACCATTGCAATAGCAGGTCGTCATGGTTTCCTCTTAAGAAAATGCAATTATGTGTGGTTTTCAGAGCAATTAAAAAATCAATTACCTCCGGAGATTCACTCCAGCCGTCAACATAATCCCCAAGAAAAATCAAGGTATCATTAGTGGTTACGTCGGCTCTTTTAAAAATCTGGTGCAGGGCTTTTAATCCGCCATGGATATCTCCAATGATTAAAGTTCTGTTCATTCTATAAAGTATTGTTTTCAAATATCATAAAAAACTATTGATTATATAAAAGAATAATTCACATTTAGCGTTTAATTAGGATTGAAAAAGAAAATATTTGATTTAAAATTCTGACTTTTTAAAAACTACTATGCAAAAAATTTACCCCCAACTGGCCTTTTTATTCTTTATTGGGCCGGTTTTGTATGCACAGAACACAATTAAAGGAAAAATTATTGATTCAGAAACCAGAGAACCTCTTGCCTTTGCTACGGTTGTCATTAATGGAGATAATAGACAAGGTGTGTCTTCTGATATTGAAGGTGCCTTTGTCTATAACAGCACTTCGCCTATTTCCAGCGTCAGTTGCAGTTATATGGGATATGAAAATTTTTCCACTCCCGTTTTAAAAAAGGACAGCGAAATAGTAATTGCTATGGTCCGTTCCAAATTTGATTTAAACGAAGTGGTTATAGAATCAGGAGAGAATCCCGCCAATGCCATAATTAGGAAAGTAATTGCCAATAAAGAACTTAATAATCCGGAAAACATCAATTCTTTTAAATACCGGTGTTATAACAAGCTAATTTATGATTACAGATCGGATTCGCCTGATAAAAAAGACAGTTTGCTCATCCGGCAAAAACTAAAGGGAAGCCGGCTTTTTATGATGGAATCTGTAACAAACCGAAAATTCATAAAACCCGATATTAGCGAAGAAGTCGTAATTGGTACCAAAGTCTCGGGATTTGAAAATCCGACCTTTGCTTCACTGGCAACCGATTTTCAGCCATTTTCTTTTTATAAAGACAACATCAGACTGTTCAATATTAATTACCTGAATCCAATTAGTAAGGGTAGTTTAAAGAAATATAAGTTTCGCATTGAAGATACAATCTACCAACAAAAAGACACGGTATATATCTTGTCATTCCGACCTCAAGCCAATAAAAATTTTGACGGACTAAAAGGGTTCCTTTACATCAATACCAACAAATATGCAGTACAAAATGTTATCGCATCACCTTTCGAAAAAGGAAAAATTGATATCAGAATACAACAGCAGTATGCTTTTATAGATAATAAATACTGGTTTCCGCAGCAGCTTAACTATGCTTTGATTTTTAATGAATTTCCAACCAAAACTATCGGAATGATTCTGGATGGTAAGAGTTATATAGACCAGGTAGAAGTCGATATACCGCTGAATAAAAAAGAATTTTCATTAGAAGCTGTCCGGATGGATTCTGAAGCTGCAAAAAAAGACAGCCTTTTTTGGGATAATTCCCGTGCCGAAAAACTAAACAATGCCGAAATGACTACCTACAAAGTCATTGACAGTATTGGAAAGAAAGCGAATTTTGACGGCTTTTTGACATTTATGGAGAAATTTGCACAAGGACGAATTCCTGCCGGTCCAATCGATATTGATTTGTCAAAAACGTTTAGCTACAACAAATACGAAAAATTAAGACTGGGAACCGGTTTTTATACCAATGAAAAGCTCTTCAAAGATTTGACTTTGGGCGGCTTTTTCGGTTATGGAATGGAGGACCATGACTGGAAATGTGGAGGGGAAATATTATATAGGATTTCTAAAGAAAACGAGATGGTTGTTGGAGCAAAATACCAGCAAAACCTGATGGAAACAGGGAATTATTGTTTGAATACGTATGAGCCCAGCCTTTATAATTTCAGAAATTATATTGGTTACCAATATGACATGATCAGGCAAAATAATCTGAATTTTAGCTTCAGGACGCTGCGCTATTTAAAATTCAAAGTCGATTTCAATCATACGAAAACTACACCCAGGTATGAATATCTTTTCAACGATGGAAATCGGGATTTTCGCAATTATACAACAACAGACCTCACATTCCACCTAAGATTTGCTTACAAGGAAAAATTTGTAAATAGCATGAACCAGCGATATTCTATGGGAACAAAATATCCTGTCTTTAATCTGGCCTACACTAAAGGAATCAAAAACTTAATCGATAGTGATTTTGATTATAATAGGATAGAAGCCAGTGTCCAGCAGTCCTTTTTTACAAAGAATTTCGGACAGACAGACTATCGCTTAGAAGCCGGTTTTATTGACAAGCCGTTGCCATATGGACTTTTATTTACAGGTGAAGGAAGTTATGATAGCAAATCGGCTATTATTATGAAAAACACCTTTCAAACGCTGCGTCCGTATGAGTTTTTATCAGACAGCTATGTGAACTTGTTTCTTTCACACAATTTTGGCGGGTTGCTGTTCAAATCAGGAAAGTTTCAACCGGGTGTGACCTGGCATAATAATTTTGGTTGGGGAAATCTGTCAGATAAAAGCGCACATCAGGTAATTGCTTTCAAGACAAAAGATAAGATTTTTACAGAAACAGGTTTACAGATAGATAATATTTTAAAAATCAACTATATGAATATTGCCAATCTGGGTCTTGGATTTGGTGTGTATTATAGATATGGGGCCTATTCACATCCTGAGTTTAATGACAACCTGACTTTTAAATTTTCGATGGCCATGTCAATCAAGTGATGTATCATATTTCATCTTACGCAAAATGCGCATTGCTTCCTTAAAGTTGACATAAACAGTCGGATTCTCGAAACTTTTCAGCAAAGGTTTTGCATCTATCAGTTTTTGTTTTGCCTCTTCAAAACCGTTGAGGTAGCAAATCATGAATGTTGAAGGAAGATTTTCCAGGTCTTTTTTTTCTCTTTCAGAAAGTGTAAGTCCTTTGTCGAGTTTGGCAAGCAGCGATTGGTTGGAATTATAGATATGGAAAAGCATTTTTCTATTGTATTGTGGCGGTTCAAACAAAAATTGCGTTTCGATTTTATAGTAACCGTTGTCATAAAAGGAAATGGTTTGTTTTTCTAACGGATAATAACTGGTCTTATCGTTTAGTCCCAGTGGCAGGTATTCTGTTATTGAAAAAGTATGGTTGTCGTATTCAATGGAAACTTCATCCAATGCCGAATAAAAGAGCTTCACCTGTTCGTTCACGAGTTCGATGTCAACACGGGAAAGATACGTCATGTCCTTGACCTTTTTTTTATGTCCGGCCCAACAAACCACAAATAATTCTTTGAATACTTTATATTTTGGAGACATGTCCTTATGCCGGTTGTTCATGAAATCAATAACGCCTTCCAGAGTATGTTCAATGCTGTTGCGGGAGTTGTTTTCAATACTGATAACGGTTTCCACATTTTGGTAGTTTCGGCCACTATCATTTGGAATTTCATCAACAGGAACAGAATTGCTTCCAATGCGTATGAATATCGATTTTGCAGGAATAGTATGGATTCCTTTTTTAAAAAAGGAAACTTTTTTACTCGGTTTGATTGTTACCAATCCAATGACCTTGTCTTTTGGAAGATTTGGAAAAGGCACATTTTCATACTGGATTTTTGGCGGATTCTCCAGAAAGGCATTGACGAGATTCTGGATGCGGCTGTCGTCAAAAAAATCATCACCTATAATTTCATTATCGTGGTCTTCAATGCCCACAACAATATAGGAATTGTTGGCAGGATTGGAATTTGACAAGGCGCAAATATGTTTTAAGAATTTAGCCTTCCCTTCCCGGGTGTGGAGGTTGAGTTGGCGCTTTTTGTCATAAAAACTGCTTTCGTCATTATGAGCGAGGAGATTTTTTATGAGCAGGCGCTTATTGATCATGGAGTGAATGTTAAAAGGCCGGGTTTTTAGTTCTTCGAACCAAAAACCCGGCCATCATCAATTTAGAGTATGCGGTTTACTATTGTAGAGGAAGCCTGCGCCGTCGACATTACCATCAGGTCGGCAATGTTGACATGGTAGGGTCTCGTAATTACAAATCGTATAATATCGGCTATGTCTTCCGGTTTTAAAGGTTCAAAACCTTTGTAAACATTGGAAGCTCTTTCAGCATCGCCTTTGAAACGTACCTGTGAAAATTCCGTCTCAACCATGCCCGGATGAATGCCTCCAACCCGTATGCCGTATTGGTTGAGGTCCATTCGCATGCCCTGGTTAATAGCATCAACAGCGTGTTTTGTAGCGCAATAGACATTTCCATTCGGATAAACTTCTTTTGCGGCGGTCGAACCTATGTTGATAATATGGCCATTTCGCCTTTCTACCATTTTCGGAATAACGGCATGTGAAACATATAAAAGACCTTTGATATTGATGTCTACCATAGCATCCCAATCTTCCAGATCGCCATTTTGTATTGGATCCAAACCGTGCGCATTTCCGGCATTGTTAATGAGGATATCGATTTCGGCAAATTCTTTTGGCAGTGAATCGATAGATTCCTGTACGGCTTTTTTCTTTCTTACGTCAAAATTAAGCGTATGTACTTTGGTGCGGTGTTCGAGTTCGAGCTGTAATTCAGCCAAACGGTCCTCGCGTCTTCCGCAAAGAATCAACTTAAAATTATGTTTTGCTAATTCAATCGCTGTAGCTCTTCCTATACCGCTGGTAGCGCCTGTTATTAATACTGTTTTCATTAATTTCCTGTCAGAATTTATAATTCATCCTAAATAGTTTAGTCTTTTTAAGGCACTTTGTTTCCCATACTTTCTGTCCAGATGGCAAACCATTCTTCGTTTTCCAGTTTGAATTCGGTTGCCTTATAAAGTTGCTGGATTCTGGAAACATTCACGGTTCCTGCAATTGGGATAACTTTTGCCGGATGCTGCAATACCCATGACAATAAAATGGTGTCTGAACCTACATGGTATTTTCCAACCAATTCTGCCAAAAGTGTTTTTAAACGTCGCGTCTGGTCGGTTTTTTCTCTGAAAACTGTTCCGAGCGGATTCCACGCCATAGGGCGTATGTTATGCACCTGCATATGGTCAAAGCTTCCGTCGGTCATAGCCTTAAAGTCGGTTGCAGAAAACTGCACCTGGTTGTAACTCACTTCTGTTTTTGAAAGTATCAGGTCAGTTTGTGAAGGCGTAAAATTAGACAGCCCGAAATCAAGAATTTTTCCTTCCGATTTTAATTTTTCTACGGCTTCTGCAATTTCATGGGCATTCATAAGCGGACTCGGACGATGCAGCAGGAAAACATCCAGATAATCAGTATGGAGGTTTTTCAGCGAGTTTTCTACAGACCAGATAATGTAGTCTTTCGAATAGTCATAATGTTTGATTTTGTTATTCCTGTTTCCAAGAACATGCTGTATGCCACATTTTGAAATCAGCTGTATTTTTCTTCGGTCGATCTTGCTTTCGGACAAAGCTTTTCCAAATTCGGCTTCGGTCGTGTAGCCTCCATAAATATCGGCATGATCGAAAGTGGTGATTTTATTTTCAGAGCAAACGTGTATCAGGTTCGCCATTTCGGAAGTTGTGAGATTTTTATCCCAGACTCCCCAGCTCATAGTTCCCGCTATAATGGGAGATAATGTTGTTTTCACGATGATAAGTTTTGAGATTTTAAATTTATGAAAACAAAATCATAAATCATCCTTAAAACCAAGGCATTCAAACATATTTTAACGTAACGTTAACAACTTGCATTTAAATAAATTTTCAATTTGCACTGTTAAAATTAAATACTAATTTCACGGCTTTTTAAATATTAGATTATGGAAGAAAATGCTACTGCATTAGACATTAGGGCAATTAATGAAAAAATAGAAAGAGAAAGTGCTTTTATCGACTTGCTGATGATGGAAATGAATAAAGTCATTGTAGGTCAGAAACACATGGTGGAGCGATTATTGATTGGACTTTTGGGACAAGGGCATATTTTGCTGGAAGGTGTTCCCGGATTGGCAAAAACATTAGCAATTAATACACTGTCGCAGGCAGTTCAAGGTTCTTTCAGCCGTATACAGTTTACTCCGGATTTACTTCCTGCCGATGTGGTAGGAACCATGATTTATAATATTAAAGACAATGCTTTTTCAATCAAGAAAGGGCCAATCTTTGCTAATTTCGTTTTGGCAGATGAGATTAACCGTGCCCCTGCAAAAGTACAGTCGGCATTGCTTGAAGCCATGCAGGAAAAGCAGGTAACTATTGGAGATACTACTTTCAAATTAGATAAGCCATTTTTAGTATTGGCTACACAAAACCCGGTAGAACAGGAAGGAACCTATCCGTTGCCAGAAGCTCAAGTTGACCGTTTTATGTTGAAAACAGTTATCGACTATCCAAAAATCGATGAAGAAAGAATGGTCATCCGCCAGAACCTGAAAGGCTCTTATGAAAAAGTAAATCCTGTGGTTTCTACAGATCAGATTCTTCGCGCTCAGGAAGCAGTTCGTGAAGTATATATGGATGAAAAAATCGAAAAATACATTCTGGATATCATTTTCGCAACCCGTTATCCGGAAAAATACAAACTGGAAAACCTGAAACCATTAATCAGTTTTGGTGCGTCACCTCGTGGAAGTATCAATTTGGCGAATGCGGCTAAATGTTATGCCTTTATCAAACGCAGAGGTTATGTAATTCCTGAAGACGTGCGTGCTGTTGTTCACGATGTACTTCGCCATAGAATTGGAATTACGTATGAAGCAGAAGCAGAAAACGTAACTTCTGTAGACATCATAAACAAAATCGTAAACGAAGTTGAAGTACCTTAGTAAGTTGATAGTTGACAGTGAATAGTTGATAGTTTATCGATAGTTCAAATTAACTATCCACTAAAGACTATCCACTATCCACTAAAAAGACTATCCACTAAAAATTGTCCACTATCAACTAAAAAAAATGGATACAAAGGAATTACTCAAGAAAGTACGGAAGATAGAAATCAAGACCCGAAGATTGAGCGATCATATTTTTTCGGGTGAATATCACACATCGTTCAAAGGACGCGGGATGACTTTTAGTGAAGTCCGCCAGTATCAGTTTGGAGACGATGTGCGTGCGATTGACTGGAATGTTACAGCAAGATACAATGAACCTTACATTAAAGTTTTTGAAGAAGAACGCGAGCTGACCATGATGCTTATGGTAGACGTCAGCGGTTCGGAAAGCTTTGGAACACAAAATGGCTTCAAGAAAGATATCGTTACTGAAATTGCGGCAACAATGGCCTTTTCAGCAACACAGAATAATGACAAAATTGGTTTGATTTTATTTTCGGATGAAATAGAACTGTATATTCCGCCTAAAAAAGGAAGGTCACACGTATTGAGAATTATCCGGGAACTGATAGAGTTCAAGCCTAAAAGCCATAAGACGAATCTTTCTCAGGCATTGCGGTTTTTGTCCGGAGTCATGAAAAAGAAAGCCATCGTTTTTGTGATTTCTGATTTTATGACAGACGATAATTATGAGCATACGCTAAAAATTGCAGGAAAAAAACACGACCTTACCGGTATTCGTGTCTATGATGTAAGGGAAGAAAAAATGCCAAACATAGGAATGGTCAATATGCTGGATGCTGAAACAGGCGAAACTATGTTGGTCAACACGGGCTCAAAAGCGGTACGTCTGGAATATGAAAAATACTATCAGGAAAAAATGAAATTTTTTAAAGAAACGTTTAGCAGATGTGGTTCGGGAACGGTAAATACCAGAGTAGATGAAAGCTACGTGACGAAACTATTGGGCTATTTTAAATCGAGAGGATAATCTTTTTTCCCCCTTTCATGATTAAGATTAGGAACTAAAATGAAGAACAACACGCTTTACATACTATTTTTTTTATTCATCGGAACCTTTGCCTTTGGGCAGCAGAAACGGGTAACTACAGCCGTTGATTCGACCAAAATAAAAATAGGGGCACAAATCAATCTTACGTTAAAAACTTCAGTAGACACATTGTCAAATGTGGTATTTCCGGAAAGCACTAATTTCGGACAGTTAGAAGTTCTGGAATCCTATCCAACAGATACCGTGAAACAAAAAGACCGCTATCTGCTTACAAAAAGATATGGACTTACCCAGTTTGATTCCGGAAAATACATGATACCGAGCCTTAAAGTGCTCATTAACGACAAACCCTACTCAACAGATTCAATTTTTGTTAACGTTGCCGGAGTCAAGGTCGATACATTGAAACAAAAAATGTACGACATTAAAGGAATAGCAGAAGTTAAGGAATCTATGGGTAATTGGTGGAAATACCTTCTGGGACTCTTGCTTTTGGGCGGAATCGGATACCTGATTTATTACTTTTCCAAAAAATATAAAAAGAAAGAAAAGCCGGAAGAGGTTGTATATGCAACACCAATAGAAAAGGCAGTAACACTTCTTAAAAATCTGGAACAGAAAGGACTTTGGCAAAAAGGAGAAGTCAAGAACTATTATTCAGAATTGACAGATATTACCAGAACCTATATTGAAGAAGAAATTCAGGTTCCGGCAATGGAAAGCACCACTTCCGAAGTTATTACAGGTTTGAGAAATGCCGCTGTCCGTAAAAAGATGAAAATTTCACAGGAAACCGTTGACAATCTGGAGCGTGTTCTGCGTCAGGCAGATTTGGTGAAATTTGCCAAATCAAAACCGCTTGATTTCGAAATAGCGGAAGACCGTGCAAAAATAGAAAAGACAATTTTTACACTGCACAAGGCTATACCTGAAGTTGAGGAAGAAGACGAAGAACTGTTATTACTCGATGCGCAGAAAAAAGAACTGCTGCTAAAGAAAAAACGCAAACGCAAAATTGCAATTGCCACATTTATAGGAGCATTTTTGGTAGTAGGAACGTTAACCTATTTTATTACGACCAGAGGATTGGATGCTATTTTAGGCAACCCTACAAAAGAACTATATGAAGGCGAATGGATTAAGAGTGATTACGGAAATCCGGCTGTGACCATTGAAACACCGAAAGTATTGAAAAGAACAAAACTTCCGGGCGGTAATAAAGACATGGGCATAAAAGAAAGCCAGGCATTTGCTTATGGGACTGTTTTTGATGAGGTGATGGTGAATATTTCTACTACATCATTTAAGGATACTTTGAGCCGACCGCTGGAAAAAGTAGTTGAAAAGGAAATCAAGTCGTTTGAAAAACAATACAAAGCAAAAGATGTTTTTGTAAAGCAGGACCAGTTCGATACCAAAGAAGGTATTTCCGGAATAAAAGCCTACGGAACTATGGTCGTTTTTAAAGAAGACAGTGATAAAGGAATCAAAATTGGATATGAAATTATGGTATTCGGACAAGAAGGAGGCCTTCAGGAAATTATTATTACCTATCGTGATAATGACGAATACGGTTCCAAAATTTCAGATAGGATAGTAAACTCGGTCGAACTTAAAAAAGTAAACTAAGATGAAAAATGTTACCTTTTTAAATCCTGAGTTTTTCTGGCTGTTTGTCCTCATTCCTATTGCTATTGCATGGCAAATATGGAAAGGAAAGAAACAGGCATCACTAAAGGTAAGCTCGCTAAAAGGATTCAAGGCGAAACCATCAATTTGGTCAAAATTGAAACCGCTATTATTTGTTTTCAGGATTCTTGCCTTAGGTTTTCTTATAGTTGCCATGGCAAGACCGCAAACCGTAGATATTAGTAATAAGACCAACATAACCAACGGAATTGATATTGTAATGTCTATTGACGTTTCGGGAAGTATGTTAACGCGCGATTTGAAGCCAAACCGTTTGGAAGCTTTGAAAAGGGTGGCTTCGGAATTCGTAGAAGCCCGTCCAAACGACAGAATAGGTCTGGTTGTCTATGCAGCAGAAAGCTATACCAAAACGCCGGTAACCAGTGACAAGGCAGTCGTATTGGATGCTTTGAACAGTGTAAAGTATGATAACCTTTTGCAGGACGGAACAGGAATTGGTATGGGATTGGCAACAGCCGTAAACCGATTGAAAGACAGCAAGGCAAAAAGTAAAGTAATCATATTGCTTACGGACGGAGTCAACAATTCCGGGTTTATCGATCCGAGAATGGCTTCCGAAATAGCAAAAGAATACGGCATAAAAGTATATACGATTGGTATAGGAACTACCGGAATGGCAGAATCTCCTTATGCCATAGCTCCAAATGGAGATTTTGTTTACCGAATGATGCAGGTGGAAATTGATGAGCAGTTGATGAAAGAAATTGCAAGAAATACCGATGGGAAATATTTCAGAGCAAAAAATAACCAGAGCCTGAAAGCTATCTATGATGAAATCAATAAGCTGGAAACCACAGAAATTGAAGAACAGAAATTCTATAATTACGATGAAAGGTTCAGACCTTTTGCTATAGCAGCAGGCATACTTTTATTGTTAGAAGTTTTATTGAAAAATACGGTTTTTAGAAGCTTTATTTAAGAAATTATGTACGACGAATTAGACGAAAAAAAATATTTATATCTCCTGATAGTCATACCAATTCTGGTACTGATTTTCCTTTTCAATCTTTATTGGAAAAGAAAAAAACAGAAAGAATTTGGTGACCTGAAATTGGTGAAAAAACTAACTCCGGAAAAATCGGTTTTCAAATCAACCCTGAAAATTACGGTCTTTCTTTTGGCGTTGGCCTGCCTCATTTTAGGTCTGGTTAATCCTAAATTGGGAACCAAGGTCGAAACCGTAAAAAGAGAAGGTATTGATATTGTTTTTGCTATTGACGTTTCAAAATCAATGCTGGCAGAAGATGTAGCACCAAACCGTCTGGAAAAAACCAAGCAGATTGTTTCGCAGATTATCAATCAGTTGGGGAGTGACAGAATCGGAATTGTAGCCTATGCGGGCAGTGCTTTTCCGGTATTGCCAATTACGACAGATTACAGTGTGGCCAAAATGTTCCTGCAAAGCATGAATCCGGGAATGGTGTCATCACAAGGTACTTCGCTTGATGAAGCTATTCACCTGTCGTCTAGTTTTTTCAGCCAGGACAGTAAGGTGAGTAAGCTGGTTATCATGATTTCTGATGGGGAAGACCATTCCGAAGGAATTGAAGAAGCAACAGAAGAAGCCAATAAAAACGGATTAAAAATCATAACTATTGGAGTAGGTACCGAAAAAGGCGGACCCATACCGTTAAAAAGAAATGGTGTGGTAGAAAGCTTCCAACGCGACCAAAATGGAGAAGTTGTAGTCACCAAGCTGAATGAGACTACTTTGAAAGAAATTGCCAAAATTACCAAAGGAGGTTATGTGAACGGAAACAATACAAAAGAAGTGGTCGATTATGTGAAACACGCCTTGGAAAATATTGAAAAAAGCGAATTCGAAACCAAGCAGTTTGCCAATTACCAATCGCAGTTTCAGTGGCTTTTAGGAATAGCATTCTTTTTGTTTTTTATTGATATCTTCTTTTTAGAGAAAAAGACAAACTGGGTGAAAAAGATGAACTTATTTAATGAAAAGGAATAATATGAGACAGCTATTGATATATACGCTTCTACTTTTTTCCTTTGCAGCAATCGCACAGGAAAAAGATAAAGACAAGAATCTGCCAAGAGGAAATAAAGAGTTTAAAGAAAAAAACTATGTCGATGCTGAAGCCGAATACAGAATTTCATTATCCAAATCGCCAACCAAGGCAATAGCATCTTATAATTTAGGAAATACGATTTATAAGCAAAAACAGCCAAGTGAAGCAAAATTGGCTTATGTCAATACAATAGAAAATGCCAAGACCAAAGCCGAAAAGCACAAAGCTTTTCATAATTTGGGAAACATTTTTATGACAGAAAAAAAATATTCAGATGCTGTTGAAGCCTATAAAAATGCACTGAGAAACAATCCGGCTGATGAACAGACCCGTTACAATTATGCCTTAGCTAAAGAATATCTGAAAAACAATCCGGAGCCGCCTAAAGACGATAAGAAGAAAGACAAAGACAAGAAAGAAAAAGATAAGGATAAGAAAAACGAGAAAGACGACAAAAAAGAAGGAGACAAGGGTGACGATAAGAAAGAGAATAAAGATAAAGGAGAGGATAAAAAAGACAAGCAGGACGGCAAAAATGGTGAAGGAAAGAACGATAAGGATTCTGACCAGAAAGGCCAGCCTAAACCACAACCGGGTAACAGTCCGTCAAAGCAGCGAATTGAAAACCTGCTCGATGCAGTAAACAATGAAGAAAAGAAAATTCAGGAAAAGGTCAATGCCAAAAAAGTAAAAGGCAAGCCGGTTCAAACAGAAAAAGACTGGTAAGATGTTGATTGCGATGAGAAAATATATAGCAGCACTAATTTTAATCTGTTTCCAGGGTCTTTCTGCCCAGGTACAATTTGAGGCAAAAGTCAGTAAACAGACACTCGGACTTAACGAAAGGCTCCGTATTGATTTCATCATGAATGAAGACGGCGATAACTTTACGCCGCCTTCTTTTGAAGGTTTCCGTGTGGTTGGTGGTCCAAGCCAGCAAGTGAGCCAGACCTGGATTAATGGTAGGGCAACTTTTAATAAATCCTATATTTACATACTGCTTCCGCAACAAAGAGGAACACTCACCATCAAGCAGGCAACAATAGAAATTAAAGGGCAGACCTATAAAACGGCACCCATTAAAATAAACGTAACGGCGCCTATTGATGAGTCTAAGGACCCTAGCAGTCCGGACTATGTGCCAAGCGGAGGAATCCATCTTATTGCTGAAATATCGAATACAAACCCGTATCTAAACCAGCCAATTACAGTGGTCTACAAACTGTATGTGAGCAATAATGTCAGCGTTAGGAACTGGAAAGAAATCGATAGTCCAAAATTCAACGATTTCTGGAGCCAGAATATCGATATCAAAAATCTTGTAGTCGAAAACGGAAAATATAATGGTGAAGACTACCGTTATGTGGTGCTTAGAAAAACGGTGCTATATCCTCAAAAATCGGGTAAACTAACCATAGAACCGCTTTCTTTGGACATTGTGGTTGACCAGCCTACCAACAGAAGAGATATTTTTGGAAGAGTCCAGTTTGTTACTGGCAATAAAACGGTTTCTGCCGGAAGTAAGGTTATCAATGTAAAAGCTTTGCCTGAAGCAGGAAAACCACAGGATTTTACCGGCGCCGTAGGAAAATTCAATTTTGTTGTCAAGCCTTCCAAAACGGAGTTAAGACATGGTGAATCATTGGATTTGGATATCAGTGTTTCCGGTAACGGGAACCTGAAACTGTTTACCTTGCCAAAACCAATTGTGCCAAGTGCTTTGGAAATGTATGACCCGGTACATAGTGAGCAGGTTACAACACCACTTTCCGGAATGCAGGGAAAAATTGCGGATAAATACACCATTATTCCGCAATATCAGGGCAATTATACCATTAAAGGATTAAGATTCTCGTATTTCGACCTGTCTACAAAAACATACAAAACAATAACTTCAAATGATATTGTTATTAAGGTTTTGGATGGGCCGACTTCATCGGATTCTTCTGTAGCTGCCACTCCGGGAGCTACAACAAACAAACAGGCAGTAAAAAGTACGAATCAGTTCCGGTTTATTGCGCTGAAAACGCAATTGCATTCTACCCATAAAGAGGATTTCTTCGGTTCAGGGTTGTTTTATACGTTGCTATTCCTGCCTTTCCTCTTTATCCCTATAATTATTTTGGCTAAGAAGAAAAAAGAAGCAATTGATAGTGATGTTGTTGGAAATAAGAGAAAGATGTCTAACAGGCTGGCTAAAAAATACCTTTCGGAAGCTAAAAAACAAATCAATAATAAAGAGCCGTTTTATATTGCCCTTGAAAAAGCATTGCACAATTTCCTGAAAGCCAAATTGCATATCGAGACTTCAGAAATGAGCAAAGACAAGATTCGTGAAATTCTTTTGGACAGAAATGCAAGGCCGGAAACGATAGATGATTTTATAAACCTTACGGAGAACTGTGAGTTTGCAAGATATGCACCTTACTCCAGTGTAGCCATCCAACAGGATTTTGATAAGGCCGTAACCGTAATTTCCGAACTGGAAAAACAAATCTAACAATTGATAATTCATTACAGAATTGAAAATTGAACAAAAATGAAAAACATAGTCTACATACTGTTGCTTTTTACCCAGGTTTTCTGGGCACAGGACAATTTTGAGGCCGGAAACAAGTTCTACCGTCAGGACAAATTTGAAGAAGCTGTCAAAGCCTATGAAAATGTACTGAAAACAAAACAGCACTCAGCGGAATTGTATTTTAATCTGGGAAATGCTTATTACAAGCTCAATAAAACCGCTCCTGCGATTTATTATTACGAAAAGGCTCTGTTGCTTAATCCTGGTTATAGTGATGCCAGAAACAACCTGCAATTTGCCCAAAACATGACAATTGACGATATCAAGCCTGTGCAGCAGGTTGGTTTTGGAAAAATTATTCATGATTTTACGTCTTCCTATACCTATGACGGCTGGGCCAAAATTGCTATTGGCTTTTCAATCCTGTTTCTGTTGTTTTTCATAGGATATTATTTTTCGGTGGCAACCTGGCTCAAACGCGTTTTCTTTGTGGCATTATTCGTTGCATTAATTGCATTAATTGTGAGTGTTGCTTCTGCCATAGCAGAAAAGACAAGCTATGAAAACGATAAGCCTGCCATAATTTTTGCAGATACGGTAGGTGTTAAAAATGAACCGAAAGAAAATGCAGATAATGCCTTTGTACTTCATGAAGGCACAAAAGTCCAGATTATTGAAACGTTGGATAATTGGAGGAAAATTCAATTGGCTGATGAAAAAGAAGGCTGGGTGAATAAGGATGTTTTGAAAGAGATAAAGTAGTTTATAGGTAGTAGATATCAGGAGGCAGGTAGCAGGTTTCAGTCTGCTGTTTAGAATCTACCATCTTATTTAGTCAGTATACAGGATTTGGAGAGTTTAAGATTTATGATTTGAGTCTGCCGCCTAAAATCTGGCATCTGCCATCTAAATACTACTTCTTCAACTCCTCAAACCATTCCTCAAAAACAGGGTAAACAAACTCTGAAATTTTCAGAATCGGGTTATAAAACAGCGAGTCATCAAGGGTTTCCTTTTCGGCAAACGTATTGTTGGAATTGATTTTTTGGAACAGTGCCAACACAAAACTCAGAATCAGGCACATTTTCAGGACACCAAAAACTCCTCCGGCAATTTTATTTAGCAGTCCCAAACTTGCAAAATTGGCAATGGAAGTAAAGAATTTTGCCAGTAACGAAATACCGATAACTACACCAATAAAAGTCAGTACAAATGCCCAGATGGCAATGGTTTTTGGATTCCAGGAAAATACATCTGCTAAAAATTCAGCCGTAATGAAAGAAAACTTTATCGCAATATAAATTCCTAAAAGCAGCGAAACCAAAGAAGCAAACTCTACAAAAAGCCCATTCCAAAGCCCTCTGATTAAACCATAGGCTAAGAAAATGCCTAAAATAATATCTAAAAATCCCATCAAAAAATAATAAGCAGCCAAGATAGATGACTTTGCATAGAAAAACAAAAATCAACAATGTATCTTTGCAGATTAAATTCACAATTTATGAATGGAAGATTTCTGTTCGTAACTTAAAAAACTAAGATTCAAATGTCTAGAGATATACAATTAAAACAACGCTGGGAAAAAGTCGTCAGTCTTTTATCCCACCAATTTGCCGAAGGCGATGATGAGCTCGATTTGGACTCCATCATTTACCTTATCGGAGTACAGGAACTGGGAAAGGTTCATAATAAATTTAAAAAAGATGAAAAGGTAAACCTGATGCATATTGCCATATGCCGCCTGCTGGAGCCTTACGGATTCTATGAATTTGATTATTTTGACAATGAAGGATGGCCACATTATAAGATAAAAGAAGAACTGCCGCCATTGAAGGCAGGTGAGCAATCCGTACTAATGAAAGAAGCCATTGTGAATTATTTTCTGGAAAGAGAATTTATCGATTAGAGATTGCGAAACGTTCGTTCAGAACGGGCTTTTTTCAGGGAAAAAATATTAAATTTGCACCTTTACTAAAAGAAGATGATAGACAAGATTAAAGAATATATTGGCGAAGTAGAAGCGTTTCAAACCCAAAATAAAGAGGAACTGGAAGCTTTCAGAATAAAATTTCTTGGGAGCAAAGGCCTTATAAAAGATTTTTTTGCCGAGTTCAAAAATGTTCCTAACGAACAGAAAAAAGAATTCGGGCAGGTAATCAATCAATTGAAAACTACGGCTGAAGATAAGCTAAAATCCATTCAGGAACTGTTTGAAAGCAAGGAAGAAACCATAGGCATCTATGGCGATTTGACGCGTCCGGCAGAACCTGTAAAGATAGGTTCGCGCCATCCTATTTCTTTGGTTAAAAATCAGATTGTAGATATTTTTTCTAACATTGGTTTCAACGTTTCTGAAGGTCCGGAAATTGAAGACGACTGGCATAACTTCACAGCATTGAATCTTCCGGAATATCATCCGGCAAGAGACATGCAGGATACTTTTTTTATCCAGACTAACCCGGATATTTTGTTGAGAACACATACATCATCAGTTCAGGTGCGTTATATGGAAGAAAACAAACCGCCAATCCGAACGATTTCTCCGGGACGTGTTTTCAGAAATGAAGCCGTTTCTTCGCGTTCGCACTGTATTTTCCACCAGGTGGAAGGTTTGTACATCGATAAAGATGTTTCGTTTGCCGACCTGAAACAGACGCTTTTATATTTTACAAAAGAAATGTTCGGGAAATCAAAAATCCGTTTGCGTCCGTCTTATTTCCCGTTTACGGAACCAAGTGCGGAGATTGACATCTACTGGGGATTAAAAACCGAAACCGACTACAGGATTACCAAAGGAACCGGTTGGCTTGAAATTGGTGGTTGCGGAATGGTTGACCCTAATGTGCTGAAAAACTGTGGTATCAATGCAGATGAATTTACAGGTTTCGCCTTTGGAATGGGCGTTGAAAGAATAGCAATGCTGCTGCACCAAATTGGCGACATCAGGATGTTCTATGAAAACGACGTACGATTCCTGGAGCAATTTAAAGCTTCTATTTAAGTCGTAAAGTTCATAAAGTCATAAAGTCATAAAGTCATAAAGTTCATAAAGTCGAAAGTTGGAAAGTAATTGTCTAAAAAAAGACTAATTACTTTCCACTATTCACTTTCCATTTTCCACTTTCGACTTTCGACTTTCGACTATCAACTACCAACTATCCACTATGAAAAAAGATATCGTTATCCCAAAAGTAGAAAACGTTTTCCTAGCCGCCGTCCAGGAATGGAACGACGACTTTATGGAAAAGGTATGGTATGTCTATTTAGTCAATGACAGTGATTTTGATTTGGATAGTGTCATGGTTGTATCAAAGGCCTTCGGAACCATTGATGGCGAAATGAAAAAAACATCACTTTTACGCCATGCCTTTACGCAGGTTCCTGCAGTTTCTGTAGTAAAAGTAGAAATGGTTGAAAAGAGCGTTTTGGCTCTTAACAACGAATTCATGGTTACTTATTTTATAGGAAACACCCTGTATGATAAGAAATTCATTTTCCGTACAAATACCATCAACGAGCGCGCTACAGAAGAAGTGCCTATTTTGTTCGTAAACGGAGTTATCGTCAGATAAATCAGCCTTTCAAAATCTTAGCCTTTTCAACATCAAATTCTTCCTGCGATAAAATTCCGGCATCCAAAAGCTCTTTCAAGTCTAATAAGGCTTGCTTTTTTGAAGCCATATCAACAGGAGCGGAAGCTGGTGCGGGTTCTGTTTTCGTACTATTTGGATTAGCAGTGTTTGACGGACTGTATTTTAGCAACAGTTCCGTAATTTCATTAAATCCCTTGATGTTGGAATAGTCAATTGCTTTCTGTTCTTTTGCATTTACTACAGAAGCATCTGCTTCTTTTTCCAAAAGCAGTTTTACCATATCTTTTTTACCGTTAGCTGCCGCATAATGCAAAGCCGTATTGCCACTTTCATCCTGTATGTTGATATTGGCATCCTTATCCAAAAGCAATTTGACCATACTCACATGGCCGCTTTTTGCGGCAACATGCAGCAAGCTTTCGCCACCATAACCATAAGATGTATCTAATGAAAAACTACTCGAAATACTAAGACTGTCGGCCGTTTCCACCCAATCCAGATAAGAATACATGGACGTTTCGTTTCCGGTCACCGGTTTGGAATAATTAACATCGACACCATTATTTATAAAAAGCTCGACAATTTCTTTTTGGTTGTTGGAACAGGCATACCATATTGGTGACAATCCGTTTTGGGAAGAAACAAAAATGTCGGCTCCTTTTTCCGTTAAGAGTTTCGTCAGCATGCGGTTGCTGTCATAGCAGGCCAAAAGCAAAGCGCTTTCGCCGGCATGATTGATATGGTTAATAGCAGCGCCATTTTCCAAAAGCAGTTCGACCATGGGCTGGTTTTTTGATTTGACGGCAAACAGCAAAGGTGAATTGCCCTGTTTGTTGGTCGTATTGACATCGGCTCCGTTTTCTAATAATTTTTTGACAATCGCTGCATTTCTCCAACTGGCTGCTATAAGAAGCGGGGTTTCGGCTTCATTATTTTCTATATCAGCATTTACGCCCTGTTCAAGCAGTTTTTCTAAAACCTCAATTTGTCCGGTTTGGGCTGTAAGATGCAAAAGACTGTTTCCTTTGAAATCTTTGACGTCTGTTTTGGCGCCTTTTTCCAATAAGAATAATGCCGTCTGCTTTTGTTTTTGCAAACAGGCAAAATAGAAAGGCGTTTCGCCGGCGTGGTCTTCATAATCAATAGCGGCTCCTTCGCTAATGAGTATCTGTACAAGGTCAAGATAACCATGATGGGCAGCATAATGCAATGCAGTTCTACCTTTTTCATCAGTATAGGTTACATCAACTTCTTTGTTGGCTAATAAAAGTTCTGCTATTTTTCTTTTTCCGCTTTCGCAAGCGATTATAAATGACATTGACATGGTTCGTTTCGGATTAGGATTGCTTCATCAGCAGGTCAACGGTTTTTATTTTCAGGTTATCATCAGACGCGAGATTCAGGGCCGTCTGGTCTTTGTCGTTTGTGATTGTGACATCGGCATCGTTTTCAAGTAAAAGCTTTACTTTTCGGTACATTTCCTTTGCTTTTTCAGCATCATAATTCACATTGTAGGCACAAACTTTATGCAATATTGTATTTCCGCTATTGTCCTGACGATTGATGTCGATGGCTCCGGTTTCTATAATAGTTTGAAGTACTTCCGGTTTTTTTTCAGCGATGAGGTCGGCTGGCATTGTGTCCCGGCCATAATAAATGCTGGTTTGGTATATATCTGCTCCATCATCAATGAGCTTTCGTAACAATTCCAGACTTTTTTCTGAAGTATCATACATCATTCGCATGTATTCAAACAAAAGCGTTACCTGGTCGCTGTTGAGCAGGTCAAATTGAGGCATGTCGTAATTTCGAAGTAAATCGTACAACCTGACATCTAGTTTATGGGCTACGGCATAGAAAAAGGCCGTATTTCCATTTTTATCGGCATGATTAGGATTGGCTCCATTTTGCAGAAGAAGCTCAAGATATTCGTTTCTGTTGAATTCTATGGCTGTAATCAAAGGTGTTTTCTGCACAATGTTCTGAGCATTGACATCCAAACCTTCCTGTATCAGAAATTCAAGATACGAAAGGGAAAGTTCGGGTTTCATCAGATTGGTTTTTATAATCTGATGCAGGAAATTTTCTTCGGCATTGTTCTTGAAGTTTACATTACATCCCGTTTCTACAAGTATTTTAATACTTTCGAGACTGGCGCCTTTCTCGAAAAAGTAGCCAAGGAGAGTTTTGGCACCCACTTCATCGTTTATATTGTCAAATTTTGAAATAAATTCCCTGAAAAAATTAAGAGATTCATCATCTGTCTGCAGGCCCCTCACGACGCTTTGGAAAATGCTTTTATCAAAACTGTCAAATTCATAGACGTCAGTTTCAATAACACCATTTTTTAAAAAGAGGCGGATAATTTCAAATTGTTTTTGCTGAAATAGTCTGTCAAAAATGCCTGACTTACTGTATTCGTTTAGTGTTTTTGGAAGTTTTTCGCCATTGGCAACATGGTCTAAAACTTCGGAGAATTTTCCCGAGTTTAAAAGTTGTTCTAACATAAGGTTGTATGGTTATTATTTATCATAATTACGAAAAATAATAACACAAGCCGAGAACTTTCACTTTATTTTCACAAATAGACTATTTTTCTTCTTTTACAGGAAAAGCCAAAGAAGCCATTACAGACAAAATCAGTACGCTTCCTACTACAGTCAGTGAAGTTGGTGATGAGATATGGTAAAAAGGCTGTATAAGCATTTTTACGCCTATAAAAGCCAGGATAATTGCCAGTCCGTACTTTAGTCGGCTGAACATATACATAAAATTTGCCAACAGGAAATATAAAGCCCTAAGTCCTAAGATGGCAAAAATATTTGAAGTATAAAGGATAAACGGATCGTTTGGTGCTATGGCAAAAATTGCAGGAATAGAATCGACCGCAAAAATCAGGTCAGTAAATTCGATAACAGCTACAACAACTAATAATGGTGTTGCCATTTTGACTCCGTTTTCTACCGTAAAAAATTTATCGCCATCATAATTTTCAGAAACTTTGAAGAATCGGTGTACCAATTTGGCTCCCGGGCTTTTTGTAAAATCTTTGTTTTCGTCATTGTCTTCTTTTGAAAACCACGATTTGAATCCTGCGAAAACAAGGAAAAACCCAAAGACCGATAAGACAACATTAATGCTGACCAGCTTTCCAAAAATATTCATTTCAGGGAGATAGGTCATATTGATAAGCTCTACGCCGGAGAAAATAAAAATCGCCCTGAAAATCAAAGCCCCGATAATTCCCCAAAACAGGACTTTATGGTGCAAATGTTTCGGAACATTAAAAAAACCAAAAACCAGAATGAAAACAAAAAGGTTATCGACAGAAAGCGCTTTTTCAATCCAGTAAGCCGATTGGAACTGCGTGAACTGCTCTATTCCCATCAAATAATAAATCACGCCGCTAAAGCCCATAGCTAACGAAATCCATACAATTGACCAGATAGCCGCTTCCTTGTTTGAAACGACATGGCTTTTTTTGTTGAACACTCCTAAATCAAGAAGCAGCATAATGATGATAACAACAGAAAATGCGGTCAGGATTCCGGGATGATTGACTAGATGGTCGACGCCGTTGTTTTGCATGTCAGGAATTAGTTAAGTTTTTCAGTTAGTTTTCTAAATACTTTTTTAGGTTCTTTTCCTTCATATAAGATGCCATAAACGGCATCAATGATTGGAGTTTTGGCGCGTAACCCTTCATTTAGCTTGTAGGCACTGTTTGTGGCATAATAACCTTCGGCAACCATACTCATTTCCATCATGGCAGATTTTACGGTATAGCCTTTTCCAATCATGTTTCCAAACATTCTGTTTCTGGAAAATATGGAATATCCGGTAACCAATAAATCGCCCAGATAGGCAGAATCATTGATGTTTCGTTTCATTTTATGAACTTTTCGGATGAATTTTTTCATTTCGCGTATTGCGTTACTCATCAATAGTGCCTGAAAATTATCGCCATAACCCAGGCCGTGAGCCATTCCGGCTGCAATCGCATAAATGTTTTTTAGCATGGCGGCATATTCTGTACCAATAATGTCGTCAGAAATTTTGGCTTTGATATAATTGCCGCTGAGGTTATGGGCCATAATTTTGGCCTTTTGCGAATCGCCACAAGCAATAGTTAGATAGGAAAGGCGTTCCATGGCAACTTCTTCAGCGTGACATGGACCGGTTATAACCCCAATATTGTCATAAGGAATATTGTATTTTTCATGGAAATGCTCTCCAACAATAAGGCTGGTTTCCGGAACAATACCTTTAATGGCAGAAAAAATAATTTTTCCATCCAGGTTTTCTGTAAGATGCTCCAATTCGCCACTTAAAAAAGCTGAAGGAATAGCGAAAATAATATAATCGGCATATTTTACTGCTTCGTTTATATTACTGGTAAGTTTTAGTTTTTTGGTGTCAAATTCAACAGAACTGAGGTAATTCGGATTGTGTTTGAACTTTTTGATATGTTCAATCGCACTTTCATTCCTCATATACCACGCAATCTCTTCGAGATTAACGCAAAGCATTTTTGCAATTGCTGTCGCCCAGCTTCCGCCGCCAATTACGGCAAATTTTGGATGTTCATTCATTTCGGTTCGTTTGTTTGCCAAAAATACTCAAATAAGTGGTAATCGGAAATTAATTTCGCCCCTCTATTCTCTTTTTTGTCAGAAACCTACTCGATAAAACGGACACAGCGATAATTTTAACTTAAAATTATGATTATCAATGCAATGCGGAACCATTGTTGCCGTTATTGATATTGAGTTGGTTAGATTACAATATACGTTGCAAAATAATACGCCTTCGTATTATTAAGTTAGTTAAGATTTGTTTTTGGTGTTTTGAAAAAGGCACTCTTGAAAATTACTTTCAGGAGTGCCTTTTGACTTTAAAACGGGTGAACTCTTAATAGCTGAGTTCCACAATATTTTTTACTTTTTCAGGAGTAATGTTTTTCTTTTCTCCCAGGCCTTTCCAGCCTCTTTCTTCAAAACGTCGGGCTATGAAATCGGCTGTCTTTTCGTAGTCCTGTGTGTATTCAGACAATTTGGTCTGCATTCCCATTCTATGAAAAAATTCAACAGTTTTTTCAATAGCTTCAACAGCCATTTCATCTATAGTAGCATCGGCAACATTCCAGACTCTTTTGCCATATTGTGCCAGCTTATCTTTTTTGGTTTCAAACATGACGCGGTACAGATTTGGACCAATAATAGCAAGTGTTCTGGCATGGTCTATTTCAAACAGGGCAGTCAGTTCATGGCCAATCATATGCGTAGCCCAATCCGTAGGAACGCCTTTCTGGATTAGTCCGTTCAATGCCATCGTACAACTCCACATATAATTAGACGCCAGTTTATAGTCGGTTGGATTTTCTACAACTTCCGGTCCAATTTCGATTAGGGTTTGCAAAATTCCTTCTGAAATTCTGTCCTGCAATAGAGCATCATGCGGATAGGTAAGATATTGCTCAAGAACGTGCGTGTAGGCATCAATAATCCCGTTTTGGATTTGTCTTTTTGGCAATGAAGCAACTACTTCAGGGTCGCAGATTGAAAATTTTGGGAATAGGGCAGGACCACCAAACGAAAGTTTTTCCTGAGTTTCGTTGATGGTGATTACCGCTCCCGAATTCATTTCGCTTGCAGTAGCCGGAAGCGTGAGAACTGTCCCAAACGGAACGGCATTGTCAAGAATCCGAATTCCTTTTTTTAGAATATCCATTGGCTTTCCGTCAAATTTTACGGCAGCCGAAATAAACTTGGTTCCATCAATTACAGAACCGCCGCCTACAGCCAGTATAAAATCCAATTGTTTTTCACGGATGATTTCTACGGCCTTCATCAAGGTTTCATAACGCGGATTGGGCTCAATTCCTCCAAATTCGGTGATGTCATACCCGTGCAGTGCTTTTCGTACCTGGTCATAAACACCATTTTTGAAGATACTACCGCCACCATAAGTAATCAATACTTTTGCCTCTTTTGGGATGAGGTCGGAAATTTTTGCAATTTGTCCTTTCCCAAAAACCAATTGGGTAGGATTATATAATTCGAAGTTCAGCATAATTTTAAATTTTATGTAAAATTACAAAACATGTAATTTTTGCTGTCGTAAAAGTCTGTTAACAATTTACTGTTTCAACAATTCCAACTCTTTTAAAACTGCTTCTCCAACACCTTTTGCGGATTGAGGATTTTGTCCGGTTACGAGCCTTCCGTCAACCGTAACATGAGGTTGCCATAATCCAGATTTTTCGAACTTAGCACCACGTTCTATCAGTTTTGTTTCTAAAGCAAACGGAACGACTTTTTCTAATTTTACTGCAATTTCTTCTTCATTGGTAAAGGCGTTTACTTTTTTGCCGTCAACCAAATATTTGCCATTGCTTAATTTAATGTTTACCAATCCGGCTGGTCCGTGGCAGACTGCTCCAACCACGCCATTGTTTTCATAAATAGCCGTAGCGATTTTGGCAATTTCTGCATTTTCAGGAAAATCCCACATGGCACCATGGCCTCCGGCATAGTAAATAGCAACATAATCTTTCGGATTTACTTCTGAAGGTTTCATTGAATTGTTGATTTTGTTGTGATAAACGGCATCTTCCCAAAATTGCTTATTAATAGGGTCGTTCAGGTCAAAACCATCAACAGGCGGTGTTCCGCCTTTTGGGCTTACAAAATCAATTGTATAATGGTCTTTTAATGCTTCCCAGGCATGGGTAACTTCTCCCAGATAATAACCGGTTGGTTCGCCTGTGTTTCCTTTTTTGTCATGGCTCGATACCACGAATAAAATTTTCTTTTTTTCCATCTTTTTTGATTTTTTAGTTTGTGCGTTGGCCAAATCCGGATTTAAGAAAAGGGCAAAAACTGTAACTGCCATCAAAACCGGAGCGATTATTTTTTTCATAACTAATGTTCTTTAGAATTAAGTTACAAAATTCAGAAGAAATTTAGGGGATGAAAAGGTAAAAAGTCACGAATTTGAAGTGACAATTATCACATTTAAGAACTAAAACGGCTCAATGTTTCCCGGGAAACGCCAAGATAGGAAGCAATCAGTTTTTTAGGGACTTTTTGAAATAGACTGGGATAGAGCTGCAGTAATTTTTCATAACGTTCCTGCGGATTGTTATTTAGCATCGACAGGATTCTCTGCTGTAGGGCAATATATCCGGCATTGGATTTTCTGCGAAAAAAATGTTCAATCTTATGCATTTCTGAGCAGAGTTTTTCGCGGTTGTATAACGAAAGGCAGAGTACTTCCGTGTCTTCAATACAGTCAATGTTGAGAGTGGCTTTTGTTTGGTTGAAATAGGCATTGAAATCACAAATCCACCAATCCGGAAGTGCAAACTGGAGAATATGTTCTTTCCCGTCCTGGCTTACATGATAGGCTTTCAGGCAGCCTTCCAAAACAAAAAAATCATTAGGGACATCTTCACCTTCCTGAACTAAAAACTGGTGTTTTTTATATTTTTTAGGAGTAAAATGCGACAGTATATAATCGAATTCGCCATCAGTTAGTGGCGTGATTTTCTCGATTTGCTGTCGTAATAGTTGACTCATTGTTTAACCTTTATAGTCTGTGTCTGAAATCTACTTCTTTGTTTTTTGCCACTGATTGGAATGAATGCCACTGATTTTTAAACACCGAAAAAATTACTCTAATTTCTTAATCTGTGGCTAAAGCTATTTCTTATAAAACAGATTGTGGTCAATATAATCCCATACTTTTTCAGGAAGCATAGGTCTTGCATTCTTACCGTTTTTGATGCTTTCCCGGATTTTAGTCGATGAAATTTCTACTATGGGAGCATCAATGACATGGATTTTCGGATGTCCTGTGAATTCCGGACTGATAGCCTCGTCAGAAATTCTGGGATAAACATAAATATCGTGATTCTGGAGGATAACATCATAGTTTTTCCACTTATGAAAAGAGTTCAGATTGTCTTCGCCCATGATAAGGGAAAATTCATATTTTGGAAATTTTTCCTGAAGGTAAGCCAGCGTATTTACTGTATAGTTTGGTTGCGGCAGCTTAAATTCAATATCAGAAGGTTTTAGTTTTGGATAGTCTTCTGTTGCCAGGAAAACCATCTGAAGCCTGTGGTGGTCTTCCAGCAAAGTACTTTTTTTCTTATGCGGATTATGAGGAGTCACAACCATCCATACCTGATTCAAATCTGAAAATTCAGCCATATGGTTGGCAATAATCATGTGGCCTACATGGATTGGGTTAAATGTTCCGAAGTATAATCCGATTTTCATCTTTTAAGGCTCTAAGCTATTAAGGTTCTGAGTTGCTAAGGCCCTTAGAAACTTAGAGTCTTAGCAACTTAGCCACTTATTAAATCATTTTCAAATAATCATAAACCAATTTATAAGCGTCGTTTTTTGCTATTTCCAGGTCGTAATTTTTCAGGATTACGTCAAATTCCTCCGCTTTGGCAATTTCTTTCTCGGCTTTGGCAAGACGCATCTGTATCTTTTCGTCGGTTTCAGTCTGACGGAAACGGAGTCTTCTTTCCAGTTCTTCTACAGAAGGAGGGCTTACAAATACGGCCAGGGTTTGTTTTGGGTATTGCTTTTTTATATTCAGTCCGCCAATTACATCAATATCGAATATGACATGCTTTCCAGCTGCCCAGATTCGTTCCAGTTCGCTTTTTAAAGTACCATAATAATTGTCTTTGTAGACCTCTTCGTATTCGACAAAAGCATTTTCCTCTATTTTTTTCTGGAATTCTTCAGCAGATAGAAAATAATAATCCCTGCCGTCGATTTCTTCTCCTCTTTTTTCGCGTGAAGTCGCAGAAATAGAGAAGTCCAGGTGCAGTTCTTTTTGAGCTAAAAGGTATCGTACTATCGTAGTCTTTCCAGAACCGGAAGGAGCCGAAAATACTATTAATTTGCCATTATTCATTGTTGCGTTGTTGTTTGTTTTTACAAAACGTTCAAGACTTGTTCTTTGATTTTTTCCAGTTCGTCTTTCATCTGGACGACAAGCTTCTGCATTTGTGCATGGTTGGATTTGGAACCCATCGTATTGATTTCTCTACCTATTTCCTGGGTAATAAAACCTAGTTTTCGACCGTTGGCTTCATTTCCTGCCAATGTTTCCATGAAATAATTCAGGTGGTTTTCCAAACGTACTTTTTCCTCCGTAATATCGTATTTTTCAAGATAGAAAATCAGTTCCTGCTCAAAGCGATTTTCGTCCACATTGACATTCAGTTCTTCGATAGCCGTTTTTAGTCGGTTTTTAACCGTTTCAATCCTTTCGCCATCTAAAGCTACAGTCTCTCTCATTAACGCAAGAATGTTGCCAATCCGGATAAGAAATTCTTTTTCCAGCGCAATACCTTCCGAGGTCCTGAATTCCTGAATGTTTTCCAATCCCTGGTCAATAACACCCTGTATGGTTTTCCATTCATTTTCGTCTAATTCCTCGCGTTCGGTTTTGAGCGCGTCGGGCATTCTGACAGCCATTTTTAATAGTTCCGTATCGTCACCGTCAACCACTTGTCTAAGCTGATTGATATAGGCTTTTACGATAGGGACGTTGATTTTGGACGAAGTTTCTTCTCCGGTAATTTCTATAAATAAAGAAAAGTCTACTTTTCCTCGTTCTAATTTCTGAGCAATCTGATTTCGGAGTGCCAATTCCATTTCGCGATAAACATAAGGCGTCCTCACATTCAAATCCAAACTTTTGCTGTTTAAGGATTTGATTTCAACGGTAATTTTTTTGTTAGGCAATTGCAAAGTTGCTTTGCCGAAACCAGTCATTGATTGTATCATATTCCAATTTAAATAGCTACAAATGTAATAAAAAGTATTGAGTCCGTTTTCAGGCGCCTGAAATTAGATTCTTATAAATAAGGATTTGAATCAGTTGGCCGGTACGGTTTTTTTCTTCTGGGTTACGAGATAGATTCCCAGAAAAATCATCGCGGCAGAAATTACCTTTATCAGACTCAATTGGTCTTTTCCTAAACCTATAGCGAATAATGTTGCAAAAAAGGGCTGCAGGTAGATAAAAACGGCTACAATAGTCGGCTTGAGTTCTTTCATTGACAAGAGATTCAGCAGATAGGTCAGGAATGTAGATATTACAACCACAAAAAGGATTTTAGCATATACAGGTGTTGGAATAATAGTCCATTCGATTTCCTGAACCTGTTTCCATCCAAAAGGCAACACCATAATAAATCCGAAAAGATAAATCCACTTCACAAATGAAAAAGCACTGTATTTTTCCATCAGCTTTTTGACGATAATCAGGTAAAATCCATAAGAAACAGCATTGACTAAAACCAAAAAGTTACCCCACATGGCATTGGGAGCATTGCCTACGCTTTTTCCATATAAAATGAGCAGTAAGGTTCCTGCCAATCCCAATATAATCCCGAAAGCTTTCCATTTCAGAATTTTTTCTTTCATGATTATTGCCGAAAGTACCAGTACAATCATGGGTGTTGTAACCATAATTACGGAGGCCATAATAGGAGAGGTAAGGCTTAATCCTTCAAAAAAGGTAAGCATATTAAAAGCTACTCCAAAAAAGGCGGAAGCAATAATTCTGGGAAAATCATTCAAGGCAATTTTTTCGGTCTTTAAAAAAAGCGCAACGAGCCAGAACAGCAATGCGGAACCGCCAACGCGCAAGACGATAAATCCGAAAGGTTTGACAAACTCCGGCATTACGTCTTTGGCAATGGTAAAGGTCACGCCATAAATAATCGAAACCATCAGGGCTCCCAGCAAGGCCCAATTTCTTGTAGACATGTTAAGAAAGCGCTTTGGTCACTTCAAGGATGTTCTTCTGACTGTTGCCGATATAGATTTTTCCGTCGATGATAAAAACCGGACGGCTCAAAAAGGTATAATGTTCCAGAAGGTATTTTTTAAAATCGGCTTCCTGCAGGTTTTTATTTTTCAGGTCCAGTGATTTGTATAGTTGTGCTTTTTTGCTGAATAGTGCTTCATAGCTTCCGGACAATTTGTGCATTTCTTCCAGTTCTGCTTCCGTGATTGGATTCTGGCGGATGTCATGAAATTCAAGCCTGTCCGTATTTGGAAGTGATTTTATGATTTTTCGGCAGGTATCGCAAGAGCTTAAATAGTATATTTTATTGTTCATTTGGATAAAATTTAATAGTACAAAGAAAAATCATTTAAAGTTTAAAAGATGTATTTTTATCAAAATTATCAGCAAATTATAAATATGAAATCCAGGATTATCTGCGGGCTCCTTTTTGGAGGAATAATGGCAATTTTATTTGGTTGTGCTAAAAAGGATACCATTGACCTGAAACTTAAATTAAAGGCCGGTGAAGTCGAAAGAGTTTATGCGGCTACCATAGTAAAAGGAGGTTCTATGGAATTTCAAAGCATTGTAGAAATGAGATTTACAACGGAAGCAATAAAGTCTGACAGGAACGTAATTGATGTAAAAGTTGTCAGGATGAGTTCGTCTTCCGATGCTTTTGGAGAAAAGGAAAGTTATGATTCCAATAAAGATGTCAATGAAATGACCCAGGAAGAAAGGAGCACACATCAGGAGTTTCAGCAAGTATTAAATCAGTCTTTTTGGTTGCTGTAAATAACAAAGGAAAAGTTGTGGAGCCTTTCAGGAGTAAAAACGGAGACAGGCGAAGACTTACGGAACAGATTATAGATATTTCAAACATCTATATTCCCTTTCCTGAAGAACCGGTTGGAGTGGGTTCTGAATGGGAAGCAGAAAGAGAAGAATCCCTGACCCAAATAAAAACCGTATCAACCTATAAAATAACGGAAATTAACGACAAGCAAATAGTTGTCTCAATAGCTTCAAAAATAAAAGGAATGAAAGGTTTTGTTGATAATGAGGCAAAAGGGCAGTATGTTTTGGATAGAAAAACATGTAAAATGATTACGGGAGATTTCTCCATGAGCTTAGAAGACAAGAGAAAGGTGTTTTTTAAATTCCGCTCTATTCCTGATTAGAAAAGCTAAAATACATTTCAAAAACAACTTTTTAATTTAATAAATACCATGCACGAAGCATTCAATATCACTATGCAAAACAGAAAAGTTTTAGAAGACTATCTGCAAAACTATTCCCTTGAACAATTAAACAAAGTTCCTCAAGGTTTTAATAATAACCTGATTTGGAATATTGGCCATATTATTGTCGTACAGCAATTGTTGGTTTATAAATTGTCCGGACTTCCAACGATGGTTTCAGACGAAATGATTTCCAGATACCAAAAAGGAACCCGTCCGGAAGCTGATGCTACGCAGGAAGAAATCAATGAAATAAAGCGATTGCTTTATGTAACCGTTGAGCAGACCCAAACTGATTTTGACAACCAGATTTTTAAAACATACCACGAATTCACCAACAACCTGGGATTTACAATCCGAAGTGCAGAAGGCGCAATCGCTTACAATTATTATCACGAAGCCATGCATTTGGGGATGATGATGAGCATTCGCAAATTTGTGTAGGCTATTTGATAAGAAGATGGTCTTTTAGCTGTTCGTAAGGCAGTAATAACTCTTTTGGGCCATCAGCATAAGAAGCAATTTCGTAGGTGTTGTAATATAACAACAGTCCTTTTGGTGTAAAGAAAATACTTTGCGGAAGTTCAAATACTTCGTTTTCAAACATCAGTCCTGTTGCGTTTATCGCACCTGCGGGAATCTTATATTTTTTTCGGAACTCCTTTTCGGCAAGAGCCTTAAATCCTGCTTCGTCTTTCAGGAAGTCTTTTCGTGTCAACTCTTTTCCGGTTTCAGGATTGAAAAGCAGGGAACGGTTTCCTTCATAACCATGGGCGCCGCCTGTGTAGGTATAATGGTGCAATTTGATGTTTAAGACCTTATCTGAAGTATAATCTACTTTGGCCTCTATTTTTGCTTCCCAGCCTAAAGTTTCATCAGGAAATTCTTTTTTCAGCTCTTCATAAGAATTGATAAAGGAAGTCATGATGTCTTCATAAGTCTTTCCGTTGTAGGGTTTCTCGCCAAAATAGACGATGCCACGAACCGTATTGAAGATTTTCTTGTTGATACTGTCTGCTACTACCGGAACGGCTGAAGCTTCCGGAACCGTTATCTTTACTTCGGCACAAAGGTCTCCCTTGCATGGCAGCGTTGTCTTCTTTTCAAAAGTTTTAGATTGGAAATCAACTGTTTTCAGTTCAGAACTTTCTTTTTTGTCTTTTTGACAGCTTGCAAAAGCGAGCGGTATTGCGATAAATAGTAAGAGACGTTTCATGGCAGCTGTGTTAATTATTTATAAATATAGCGTTTTTAGAATAAAATTAAAAGGTAAATTTGTCCAAAATATTGATACATAAATAATCATTTATATGAAATTTAACACTAAAGTGATACACGGCGGACAACATCACGACCCGAGTACGGGTGCCGTAATGCCGCCGGTTTACCAGACTTCTACCTTTGTGCAGTCAAGCCCGGGACAGCCTGTTGGAGATTATGAATACAGCAGGGCAGCCAATCCAACGCGTACGGCTTTGGAGAATGCGTTGGCCAGTATTGAAAACGGAACAAAAGGTCTTGCCTTTTCTTCAGGATTAGCAGCAACGGATTGCGTTTTGAGGTCTTTCCAGGCAGGAGATGAGGTGATTGCCATGGACGATTTGTATGGTGGAACCTACAGAATGTTTACGAGAATTTATAAAAATTCCGGCATTAAGTTTCATTTTGTAGATATGAATGATTTGGAGAAATTCAAATCGTTAATCAACGAAAATACAAAGTTGGTATGGGTGGAAACACCAACCAATCCTTTGATGAAATTGGCCGATATCGAAGCGATTGCCAAAATAACCAAAGAACACAAATTGCTTTTTGCTGTCGATAATACTTTTGCTACTCCATATTTGCAAAAGCCATTGGACTTGGGAGCAGATATCGTAATGCACTCAGCCACAAAATACCTTGGAGGACACTCCGACGTTATTGCCGGTGCTTTGGTCGTAAAAGATGAGGCTTTGGCAGAACAGTTGCATTTCCAGCAATTTGCTACAGGTGCTACATTGGGTCCGCAGGATTCTTTTTTAGTGTTGAGAGGAATTAAAACGTTGCATTTAAGAGTACAAAGGCATTGTGAGAACGGAGCAAAGGTTACAGAGTTTTTGAGCAGCCACCCAAAAGTAAAGACCGTTTTTTATCCGGGATTGGAGTCACATCCATTCCACGAAATTGCCAAAAAGCAAATGAAGAATGGTTTTGGAGGTATGGTTTCTTTTACGTTTGAATCAGGTAAGAAAGAAGATGCAGTCCGTTTCCTGGAGAAGTTGCAGGTATTTACCCTGGCAGAGTCTTTGGGAGGTGTGGAATCGCTGGCAAATCATCCGGCTTTGATGACACATGCTTCAATTCCTGAAGATAAGAGAAAAGAAATAGGAATTTCAGATGACCTTGTGCGGTTGAGTGTAGGTATCGAAGATATCGATGACCTCATTGAAGACCTGAAACAGGCATTGCAATAAAAATAAAAGTCCCGATGAAAATCGGGACTTTTTTATTTCAGGATATAATTTTAATTCAGATAGTAGATATAACCTACGTTTAGCCAAACCAGCCAGTCGTTGGCTTTGTTTTCCGAATAGCGAGCCGGGTCTGGTCGCAATCCGTCAACCCAGTCAGAAAAATAATACTGGAATCTCAAATCCACCATCAAATCTGATAATTCATTCAGTTTGTATCGCGTTCCAACGCTGGAAACGACAGACCATACGGTTCCGGATTCGTTTTTGAAAGCATCACGATATTTTACAGGCGTGTTGATGATTGTCAATGGTCCGGTTGTAGACTTTGCTTCCGGATTGTAATGGCTGAATTGAGCTCCTAAGCTGATAAAAGGTGCCCAGCTTCCGTCAGAAGCCGTAAAATCACGGATACTTAGCGGATAATATTCAAGCTGCATTCCGATATTGGTAATCGCAGTGCTTCCTCTCATATTTCTTAGCTGTTGGGCGGTAACGCTGGTTTTGCTGTCATCAACCCATTTTCCAAAGTGCTGCAAGTTGGTCTTGCTATAGGACAATTCGGTTCTAACTTTAAAGTGGTCGTTAAAAAACGTCTCACGAGCATAACAGTTACACTCTGCTTTATAAGAAAAATTAAGGTAGTGAATAATTCCAACTCCAATTCCTGTATTTCCAGCATTTGTGCTTAAGTCGTGGCGCTCTCCATAGTCTGATTGAAGTGCTACAGGACCCACGATTACCCCAATTTCATGCGAAAAGCCAAATTGGGCAAAAGCAGCATTTAGCCCTCCAAAAGCTAATGCTAGAATTAAAAAATAGATTCTGGGCATCTAATCAAATTTTTAAAGAATTCGAGACAAATATATAAAAACATCAGGCACTTATAAAAAAAAAAGAAAAATAGTTTGTTACTTCAAAAAATATCATAAAAACTCTAAAATCGCCCCGCTAAAAATAGATTTGTTTGAGATTTTCTCATAAAAAAATAAATCTATTGATAATCAAAAAAAAAACTTCACGTATTTGGAGAAGATGTATCTTTGTGCTATCAAACGAAAACGTTTTCATTGAAAACGTTAATAACTACTTAATAATCATGTCAGAAAGTATTAACTCTTTTGTTGAAGCAGTTGCTACAAGAAATCCTAATGAGCCTGAATTTCTACAGGCTGTAAAAGAAGTTGCAGAGACTGTAATTCCTTTTATCGAAGAAAATAAAAAATACCAAAACAAGATGCTTTTGGAAAGAATGGTCGAAGCTGAGCGTGTTGTCATGTTCAGAGTTGTCTGGATGGATGACGCCGGAAATACTCAGGTAAACCGCGGCTACAGAATCCAGATGAATTCAGCAATCGGACCTTACAAAGGAGGTATCCGTTTCCATCCTTCTGTAAACCTGAGCATCTTAAAATTCCTTGCTTTTGAGCAGACATTTAAAAACAGCCTGACTACACTGCCAATGGGTGGTGGAAAAGGAGGCGCTGATTTTGACCCAAAAGGAAAATCAGATAACGAAATCATGAAATTCTGCCAGGCGTTTATGACGGAATTGTCTAAGCATATTGGTGATAATACCGACGTTCCTGCGGGTGATATTGGTGTTGGAGGAAGAGAAGTGGGTTATATGTTTGGTCAGTACAAAAGACTTAGAAATGAATTTACGGGTGTTTTGACCGGTAAAGGAATTTCTTTCGGGGGTTCTCTTATCCGTCCTGAGGCTACGGGTTATGGCGATGTGTATTTTGCACAAAGTATGCTTCAGACCAAAGGACAGAGCTTTGAAGGCAAAACAGTTGTAGTTTCCGGTTCCGGAAACGTAGCACAATATGCTGCAGAAAAAGCAACGCAATTGGGAGGTAAGGTAGTTACCCTGTCTGATTCTGCCGGTTATATTTATGATGCGGATGGAATCGATGCTGAAAAACTGGCTTATGTAATGCAGCTTAAAAATGTGGACTATGCCAGAATCAGCGAGTACACGAAAAAATATCCAGGCGCAAAATATGTAGCCGGAAAACGTCCGTGGGAAGTAAAATGCGATATCGCTTTGCCTTGTGCTACCCAGAATGAATTGGACGGAGAAGAAGCAAAATTATTAGTAGCAAACGGATGTATTTGTGTAGCAGAAGGTGCTAACATGCCTTCAACGCCTGAAGCTGTTGAGGTTTTCCAGAAAGCGAAAATTCTTTTTGCTCCGGGTAAAGCATCCAATGCAGGTGGAGTAGCCACTTCCGGTCTTGAAATGTCTCAAAACTCATTGCGTTTGAGCTGGACTTCTGAAGAAGTAGACGAAAGATTAAAAAGAATTATGCTGGACATCCACACATCATGCGTAAAATATGGTTCTGACGGAACCGGATATGTAGATTACGTAAAAGGGGCAAACATTGCAGGCTTTGTGAAAGTAGCCGATGCCATGCTGGCACAAGGAGTCGTATAATCGAAAAATCCATAACATTATAAAAATGCCTTCTGTTAAGAGGGCATTTTTTTTAACTGTTTCAGGCATAAAATATATGAAAAGAGAAATATATCCGTTTGTATTATATTTGTATGCAATTCCTAATCGATAATGAAAAAGCAATTCCTAATTTTTCTTTTTTCTTTTTTTATACAAATCGCTTTTGCCCAGAACAATCAGTTATGGAAGGGCTATTTCTCCTATAATGAAGTAAACGACCTGACAGAATCAGCTACAAGAATAACAGGTGCTACACAAAAAAGCTTGTTTTCCAAAAATCTGGCAACCAATGAGCTAAAGACAGTAACCACAATTAATGGTCTTTCCGGTCAGGATATTACGGCGGTTTATTACAGTCAGGCTTTTAATAAAACGATTATTGGGCACGCCAACGGATTGATGCTTATACTTACAGAAAGTACCGGACATATTTTAATTGTGCCCGGAATCCGTGACCAGGCCGGACTAACGCCAAACCGAAAACGCATCAACCATTTTTATGAACACGAAGGAAAATTATACATTTCCTGTGATTTTGGAGTGGTGCAGTACAATCTGGCCACACTTGGATTTGGCGATACCTATCTGCTCGGCCCGGCAGGTGAAGAAGTGAAGGCCTATCAGTCAACGGTTTTAAACAATTTTATTTATGTGGCAACCGCAGAAAGCGGTATCAGGAGAGCCGATTTGTCCAATCCGAATCTTAATGATTTTAACCAATGGCAGACTTTTGATAGCGGAATATGGACAGGAATCGTGACACATAATAACCAGATTGTAGGGATAAGTGCCAATAGAGTTGCAAGACATACCGGAACTGCTTTTGCGACTGTGACCAATCTGATGCAACCCGGAATAGATTTAAGGTCTTACCAAAATAACCTGATTGCTACCACGCTTAATCATGTTTATACCTACAATGAAAACTTTTCACAGACAGCGCATATAGTCAGTAGCAGTATTCCTGAAATGACTGCTGCGTTCAATTGCGCGACCGTCATTGACGGGACAATTTATATTGGTACGAAAGAAAACGGTATTATCTCAACAGAGGTTACCAATACGGCTACGTTTCTGGTAATCAAACCTGATGGTCCTGCAAAGAACAATATTTTTGCAATTCAGACCACGCCTACCGGAAAACTTTGGGCGGTGTATGGAGGATATAATGTGTTTTATGTTCCGGATGTGAGCAGTAACGGCATTAGTAAGTTTTCAGAAAATGGTTGGTTGAATATTCCATATGAGGATGTTCTGCAGGCCCATTCGCTTTCAAGGATAACCATAAATCCGTCTAATGAAAACCAGCTGTATATCAGTTCTTTCCATTCCGGATTACTAAAAGTAGAAAATGATGTAGTCGTGGCAAAATATGACCACACCACCCAAAACGGGCCGGAATCGCTTTTCTTTGGACCAGACCCCAATTATAAATCAGTGCGTATTAATGGTGCCGGATTTGACAGGTCAGGCAATTTGTGGTTTAATAATTCAAGGGTTGAAAATGCCATAAAAGTTTTGAAAACCAATGGTTCGTGGCAGTCCTATTCTATTGATGGTTTCGCAACCGGTTATTTAGAGCAGGATTATGGACGTATGGCAATTGATAAAAACGGAACAAAATGGTTTGTGTCTTCCCTAAACGGAGTTATCGGTTTTAATGAAAATGCCGCAACCAAATTCAGGTTGGCAGCTTCGCAGGAAGATGCCGGAAATCCGCTTATAAAAAACGCGATTGCGGTAGCGCTTGATAACAGAAACCAGCTTTGGATTGGTACGATGCAAGGTTTGAGAGTTCTGCCAAGCGTTGACCGTTTTATGGGAGAAAGCGATTTGGAAACCAACCCGATTATCATCATTGAAGACGGACTTCCACAGGAATTGCTTTATGAGCAGTTTATTACGGATATAGTAGTTGACGGAGCCAATAACAAATGGATAGGAACTGCAGATTCCGGTGTTTTCCTGGTATCTTCTAACGGACAGCAGACCATTCACAGATTTACAAGAGAAAATTCACCTCTGCCAAGCAATTCCATTAATGATATCGATATTAATGCTGTGACCGGCGAAGTGTTTTTTGCCACTACGGCAGGTCTTGTTTCTTTTCAGGGTACTTCTACCAAAGGCAATGACGACCTTTCTCAGGTATATATCTATCCGAACCCGGTGCGCCCGGAATTTACGGGAACGGTGAAGATAAGCGGCCTGATTAACGATGCCAATATTAAAATCACCGATATTGAAGGTAATCTCGTTTATGAAACTACTTCAGAAGGAGGAACTATTGAATGGGATACCAAAGCTTTTGGAAAATACAGGGTAGCTTCCGGAGTGTATATGGTATTTATTTCTTCCAAAGACGGGTCTGAAACCAAGGTCAAAAAAGTCATGATAATCAGATAAATTCGCAATTGCAAAATGCTTGTCAAGACGAAAGCCATTGTCATCAGTGCCCTCAAGTATCAGGAAAAAAGCCTGATTGTGAAATGTTTTACTGAAACAGACGGATTAAAATCTTATTTCGTTCACAATGCCTTTTCAGGCAAAAACAACAAACAGAAAATAGCCTATTTCCAACCGCTGAACCTACTGGAGATTGAAGCGGTGCATAAAAATAAGGGAACGCTGGAAAGTTTTAGAGAAATCAAGCTTTTTGCGGCCTACCACACCATACATGTTGATATTGTAAAAAGCACAATCATTATTTTCCTTTCAGAAATGCTACATCATAGCATACGGGAAGAGGAGAACAATGAAGACCTTTTTCATTTTCTGGAAACAGCCCTTTTATGGCTTGACAGCCATGATGAGATTGCCAATTTCCACCTGATACTGCTTTTGGAAATTACCAAATTCCTGGGTTTTTATCCGGATGCTTCGACTAATGATTATGCCTTTTTTGAAATGACGGAAGGCATTTTTACACCTTTTCAATCTTTGTCCTGCCTTTCTGTACAGGAGACCATGCTTTTCAGAAAATTGCTTGCCTTGCGTTTTGACAGTAACCAGCAGGTTTTTAACGGAAAGGAGAGGCAACAACTACTCAAGATTATCCTTGATTATTACAGTTTCCATCTGGATGGCTTTAAGAAACCAAAATCATTGGAGGTACTTAAAGAAGTTTTTTCATAATTAAATATCCTTTTCTGCTATAAAACAATGGTCCTGAAGGTCAGGTTGACTCTTGGCCGTGTTACTTTTTTTGAGGGTGGCAGGCGATGCAGCCAATGACTTTGCGTTTCATCTTTCATAACGAGCAGGCTGCCATGCTCCAATAGTACGGAAACACTATCTTTTGTTTGTTTGTGTTTGAATGAGAATTTTCGTTCGGCGCCAAAACTGAGGGAAGCGATGGTCGTATTTTTGCCCAAAGATTTTTCATCGTCGCTATGATAGGCCATACCTTCGTTTCCGTCATGATAGAGGTTCAGCAGGCAGGAATTAAAGGAAGTTCCTGAAATCTCTTCGGCCAATTTTTTTAATTCCAAGAGTTCTTTAGTCCACGGCAACGCTTGTTTGGTCGTATTGGAATAGGTATACAGATAATCGCTGTCCCCATACCAGGCCACTTTTCTTTTGGTTATGATGAGCTTTCCGAAAATAACGGCCTCGTCATTTTTCCATTCGATGTCTTTAAGCAATTTTTCCAGATAAAATTGTGCCCGGGCATGACTCATCACCTTTCCGTAGTAGATTACGGTTCCGTCATAAGGCAGCAGATTAGCCGTGATGTCAGTATTAAATAAATCCATTACTGTTATTGGTTTTCCAGATTTTATATTTTTCCGAGAGGCAGTGTCCGCAAGGCCTGTAGCCGTTTTGTAAGGCTTCTTCTTCAGAGATGAAGAAAACCCTGTTTTTCCGCAGCATTCTTTTTCCGGATTGACAACGCAAGTTACCGTAAATTTTCAACTTCTTATTTCCTCCCAACAGGATTTCCTTCCGTATTATTTTTCTGCGAAGCAAGGCATCTGTAATGTGTTCGTGTGCTATCATAATCAGCTTAGGGCATCGTGAAAAATAATACCTAGCGTATGCCGTTTTCCGGAATGCAGTTCGCTTACGCCATGTTTCATATTAATGCGGTAATAACCTTTGGAACCTTTTACAGGTCGGAAATTGGTTGTGAATACTAATGCGTCACCTTTTTTTGGTTTGAGTACAATTGCTTTGGATTGTGCTTTTGGCGTTTGTTGCGTCAGTACGAATTCGCCACCGGTATAATCTTCATCCGGATTGTCTAAAAAAAGTACGGTCTGCATCGGGAAAAAGATATCTCCATATAAATCCTGATGCAGTGTGTTGTATCCGCCCTTACCATATTTCAGAATCAGCACCGTTGGTTTTAACTGTTTGTTGGTATGGCAAAGTGCCTGCAATTCATGAAAATCGGCAGGGAAACGGGAATTTATGTTCAGTACCTTCATCCACAAATTGGCAATTGGTGCTAGTTTTGGATACAGGTTTTCACGGATGCCCTGAATCAGGTCCGGAAGCGGATAATTAAAATATTTATATTCTCCCAATCCAAAACGGTAGCGTTCCATAACCACAGTTTTCCGATAGCCGGAAGGATTGTCGTAATTTTTTACGAGTTCATCACATTGCCTTTCTGTAATCAGCTTAGGAATGATGGCATATCCTTTTTCGTTCATTTCATCGTTAAATGCAGCCCAATCAAGCGCTGTAAATTTTTCGTGTATGTTTTCCATGGCTTATAGTTTTGGAGAAAGTAATTGTGCGGCTTCCCATCCAATAATGGCTGTTTTTCGGGTATTGCCCCACATATAGCCTCCAAAATTTCCACTGGACTGGATAACACGATGGCAAGGAATCAGAAAGGCTACCGGGTTGCTGCCAATGGCCGTTCCGACAGCCCGTGATGCTCTTGGTTTCTGAATTTTTTCGGCAATCTTACCATAGGTCGATAAATCGCCCATTGGAATTTTCAACAGGGTTTCCCAAACTTTCAACTGGAAATCGGTTCCTTTCAGGTGCAATTTTACCTGGTGGAGTTTGTCCCAGTCGTGTGTGAAAATATACAGGGCATTTTGCTGTATGAGGTCCAGCTTTTGCTTAATTGCGGCATTAGGGAAATGACTTTTCAGGTCTGAAAACGACTGGTCTTCATTTTCTGAAAAAGCCATATAACAGATTCCTTTTGGTGTTGAAGCTACTATAATATTGCCAAACGGACTTTCGGCATAGCTATAATTGATGGAAAGGTTTTCGCCACCGTTTTTAAATTCTCCGGGCGTCATTCCTTCAATTTTGATAAAAAGGTCGTGCAGTCTTCCGGTTCCTGACAGTCCGGTTTCGTAGGCAGCGTCAAACAGCGTTGCTTCCTTTTCTTTTAGCATATGTTTGGCATGTTCAACGCTAATGTATTGCAGGAATTTTTTGGGGCTAACGCCCGCCCATTCCGTAAAAAGGCGTTGAAAATGAAAAGGACTCAGGTGTACCTTTGCCGCTACGTCATCGAGATTAGGCTGGTCCTTGAAATTTTCCCGGATATATTCGATAGCTTCTGCAATCCGGATATAATTGATGTGTTCTTGCTCATTCATTTCTTTGAAATTTATGATACAAAGTTATCGGAGGCTTTGGCGTATTAAAACCCGAAACTTGCGGGATTATTCTTTTTCTCTGGATTGTTTCATGGCTTTGGCCGTGGCTTTTGACATAAAATCAGAACTGTTTTCCAATTGGTTGACAATCGTATGGAAGTCAGTTTCTTTTCGGGTTTGGGATAATTTATAGGTTGCCTGAATTTCAGAAACGGCAATTTTGAAGCCTACAATTCCGTTAACCTGCCGCATCGTTTTTTCGGAGAGATTCTCTACAGAAACCGGATGTTCTGAGCTGTGCTCGTAGGTGTCAACGAGCTTTTTCAGCGAATCCATCAATTCCTTGCCTTCAATAATCTCGACTTTTCCGTAAACATGTACTGCAATGTAATTCCAGGTTGGCACATCTTCTTTCTGGTACCATGAAGAAGAGACATAACTGTGTGGTCCGTGGAAGATTGCCAATACTTCTTCGCCATCTGCAAAACTTTCCCATTGTGGATTGGCTTTGGAAATATGGCTGTATAAAAAAGTATTGCCGTGTTCGTCAAAGTCCAGTTCCATTGGGATATGCGTTCCCCACAATCTGCCTTTTGTCTGACTGACCAGTATGCCAAAGCTGTTGGCTTTGATAAATTCCCGGACTTCGTCAATATTTTCATTTTTGTAGTGCGGTGGAGTGTACATAGTGGTAAATATAATTGTTTATTGCGTTTTATTTATTGCTTCCAATGCTTTGTAAAGTGAATTGTGCAGTATCGTAAGATGATTTTCTTCTGTCATTTTTGCGAAGGAAGAAACCAGATTGTCTTTTGATTTTGCCAGAATTTCCGAAAGTTGGAACGCATCGTCTTCCATTTGTTGTCCTTCAGAACCAACGGCTACAAACACCTGAATTTTTTTGTTTCTCTTTTTTTCTAATAATTCCGGAGCTTTACGTAGTAAGGATTCATCGTCCCACCAAAGGCTTGGGCTAATGATAATATAATTATCAAAAAGTTCCGGTTTTTTAAGAAGTGTTTCTGTTACAAAAAGCCCGCCTAGTGATTGTCCGGCAATTGTAGCGGTGCTGGTGCGGTAGTGTTTTTTGACGTAAGGAAGCAGTTCTTTTTCAACAAAACTCAGGAACTTTTCAGAATGGCCGGTAGTAGGGAAGTCTTTTTTGTCCTGAACGTTCGTTGTCGGAAATGTAAAATCTCTTTTCCTGTCGACGTTGGCGATTCCAACAATAATCGATTCGGGCATTTTCTGAATCATGGTCAGGAACTGCACAAGTCCGGTGACATGTATAAAATCTTCGTTGGCAGAACCGTCCAAAAGGTAAATAACCGGGTAAGCCGTTTTCGGATTTTTATTGTAACTGTCCGGAATATAGATGTTCAGGGTTCGGGTTTCATTCAAAACCTTTGAATTGATTTTTTCAATTCTGCCCAAAACAAAAGGTTCGGTTTTCGGACTCGCTTTTTGTGCAAAAGAAAGTGTAATGGCAAAGGAAAATAAAAGGGTTAAAAAGGATTTCATAAGTTTATTGGGAGTTATTAATTGTATTAATGGGTAGTTCATAAAATTTTTCAAACCGAAGTAAAGCCTTTTCAAATTCGGATTCTTGCTTTTTGTCCGGCTGTTCCAGAAATTCATATTCCAGATCGATTACTTTTGGTTTTATTTTTCTTCTCCAGGAACCAATAACCTGTCCGTCAAATAAAAGCGTGTTGTCATATCGGAGTCTTTTTCCGGGTTGTACAGTATTTCGGTATTGCATCAAAGCCTCCCTGTTTTTATAGCCCATAATCATTTCGTCATAAATAGGAAGCAGTTGCAGTTGCCCGAAAGTTGCGGTGTCAAGATTTAGTTTTGGAGAAAAATAATAGGTTTCGGATTCTATTTTTTCTTCTGCCAGATGGGTTTTGACCATTTCGATTCCCTTTTTACAGTCGGTCAGGCTCAATCCGGACCAGGTCGAAAAATCTTTGGCGGTTGCGGGTCCATGGCTGATGAAATAGCGTTGGGAAAGTTCAGCCAGAGCTTCATCCCGTTCTTTTTTGCTGACAGGCGAAACCCTTTCTTCCAGCAACGCATACGTAAACTGATTGCCTTGTCTGGCGCCACTACAGATTAGCCCTTCAAGTTCTGCCTTCATCATGATGCAAACTAAACGCGTACCGTCAGCCTGAATGTTGTTTTTGAGAAATTCCTGGCTCAATGCTTCGCGAGTCAGATGTTTTCCACCTTCAAGAGCACGCTGCATGATGGTGTTGCATTGATTGAAAGTCGCATTGTCCAGTTCCATCTTTCGGTACATATAAGCATTTATGGCTTCTACTCTTGGGCCTGTTAGCATCAACATCCACCGGATATCTTCCGGAGCTACAAAATGCCAGGTAGGCCGCAAAAGGTGCGTTCTTAAAATTCGGCCTTCGTTGAGGTCTTTTTCAATATCGGCATCCGTCAAATGTGGCATCCGTAAGCCAAGCGACCATTTTGTCTGGGCATATTCCTGTCCTTGAATAGCTCCAAAATAAGCCACCATTTCTGGAGCCGATTTTAGTTCCGGTTTGGCAATCTGCTGTGCAAGCATCCGAAATTTTGCGATATCGCGTTGGGTCATGGATTTGTTTTTTAGGCCAAGCTAATTTACAAAAAAAGTATGGCTGTCGGTTCTGTTCTATTTTAAGGTTTTTCTGATAGCTAGTTTTGTCTAAAAAAACAGAAACATAATGGAAACAAAACAGATTTTAGTATTGGGTGCTAACGGAAAAACCGGAAGCCGTGTAGTAGAGCGATTGGAAAAAAAGAACTTGCCTGTCAGGAAAGGTTCCCGTTCAATGGTTCCTAAATTTGATTGGGAGCATTCAGAAAATTGGAAAGAAGTATTGAAAGACATCAGCAGCATATATATTACTTTTCAGCCGGATTTGGCTGTGGAAGGTTCAGATGATGCGATACGGTTGCTTTCAGCACTGGCAAAAGAAGCTGGCGTTGAAAAGCTGGTACTTCTTTCGGGTCGAGGTGAAAAAGAAGCTGAAGTATGCGAGAAAATCATCATGGAAAGCGGTTTGAAATGGACTATTGTAAGAGCCAGCTGGTTCAACCAGAATTTTAGCGAAAGCTTTTTCCTGGAGCCTATTCTGCAAGGTTATGTTTCTTTGCCTGTAGGAGATGTCAAAGAGCCATTTATTGATGCAGATGATATTGCAGATGTAGTTGTCGCATCACTTACTGAAGAAGGACACGATGGAAAGCTTTATGAAGTCACAGGTTCCAGATTGCTGAGTTTTAAGGAAGCAATTGCTGAGATTGCTGAGGCTGTTGGTCGGCCAATTGTTTATGAACAGCCTTCAACGGAAGAATATGTAGCACAGATGACAGCCTATCAAATTCCGAAAGAATATATCGATTTATCAACATATCTCTTTACTGAGGTATTAGACGGAAGAAATGCTTCTGTGAGTAATGGAATTGAGGAAGCCTTAGGGCGAAAACCAAAAGATTTTTCAGAATATGTAAAAGAGATTGCGGCAAGTGGTTTATGGAATCCGCAAGATTGATACGGATTCTCTTTTATATAAATTGATATAAATGTCTTTATTTTTGTAAGAACAAAAACGCCGGATCATTGTCCGGCGTTTTAAATTTTAGTTTTGCAATTCCGAATTTACATGGTAGCCAACGATTTTGATAAAACTATCTTCTTTTTAAATTGTGTTTTATAGTTCATTAGTGAAACACAATTTTTATTTTAAAATGCACGCTTAGAAAAATTCATTCCATTGCCCATATAGATATTCAGTTTAGTCGAACTGGAAACCTTTTTACTATGATTGTATTCTATACAGTTCCAAGTACTGCCGTAAGAAGAAAGACTGCTCCAAAAATACCCTGTAGATAGTGGTTCTTTATCTTGACAAATGACGAACTTTATACCATGTTTCATAGAAGATTTAAGGTCTACGATTTTATTAATAGCTTCTGCTGTTAATTCTATTTTTCCTGAGATAGTGTCTAAACACAAGATTTCTTTATCTGTAATTAAAGGTTTTTCATTTAATAAATCTTGTGTTACATTGAATTTTGGAGCATAAAGGAATTCTTTTTATATTGAGTCATATGAAATTTCAATGTTTAAATCACTTGATTTGAGAGTAAAAATTTCAATTGTAGGTTTTTCAACTATTTCCCGACATGAAAAGCTAAATAGTAAGGCAATAAAAAATAAGAGATTGGCTACTTTGTTTAAACTCATAGTGTAAAGAGGCTTTAGAATAGAAATTTTGGTTCGTATATTGAAGTTTACACCTAAAAAATTTGATTTTTGATTTATAAATAAAAGCCACCCAATAATGGGTGGCAAGTGATAAATAAAATGTGAATAATTAATTCGTTAATTTTTTTAAATCGGCTTTCCTAGTTTGTTTAATAGTAGCTTATTGGTTTGGCACATCAGCATTTCGGGCCTGATTTCATCAATGTAGCTCTTAATAGGTATCATCTGCTTTGGTGTCAGCTCAAGTGTCCTGCGGTTGAGGTTCTTCGAGGCCTTGATGTAGACAGTACCGTTATCCAAGTCCACGTCCATTAGTTCAAGATTTAAGATTTCTTCACTGGTCAAGCCTTGGTAAATTAACAGGCTTATAAGAACGTTGTTTCGGTTTGCAAAAACCAGTAACGGTTTTTCCGATTCATTAGCATTTGTAATTCTTCGCTACTAAATAAATCCTGTAATTGAATTGCTGGGTTGTGGTTCTTTTTGATTGTGAGGTTTTTGCAGGGGTGGTCGGCCCTAAGCCCTGTTACAATCAGATAATCGTAGTATTTTTTACTTTTTATTTCAAACAAGACCTACAATTTTAGAATAAAAAGACAAGCTATTTAGCTTGTCTTTTTATTATTTATACTGGTTTCCCATACTCTAATTTAATACATTATCAATTGCTTAGTAACCCTCATATAATACATCCCCTTTTATTGTAAAATCGATATGATAAAGATTATGAAGTGATTTGCTTTTTTGAGTACGTTGATAAATACCAGCTTTGTAATCAGCCAAAAATTCTTCAGCAGTTTCGGTATTAGCAAAATACTCATCAAAATCAAGAAGTAGTGGATATAATTCTCCTACTATTGCAACATATCTATTAGAATTTTGAATCCATTTATCAGGGATATTATAATCTACTTGATAAATTCTAAATTTCATATCTTCAGTTTTTTGCAAAACAAAATAAATGTTTTTAACATCCTTAACTTTTTTATTGCTCAAAAGCTTTTGAACATTTCCAGGTAAGACATAGACAATTCCTTTCGAATAATCTCTTCCGTTAAAAATCTGTTTTTGTGTTGAACAACTTACGAAGAGAGAGAATAAAAATATATAACCTATCTTTTTCATAACATATTGATTGAATTATTGTTTAAGGTGTTTTTCTAAAGCATCTTGACCCATATTAAAATTTTGTGTAGTTCCAATATTATTTGTTTGGACTCCATTACCCGTAACTCTATGAATGGCATTTCCTCCAGGAGTATTTCCTGTCCAAGAATCAATAGCATATCGTGTTATCTTTTGTAATATACTAGATTGCTTGTCTACATCAGATGTTGTAGGGGCATTGACTTTGTTTTTTTCAGTTACCTTATTATGAGTATGAGCTTGTGCAATTGGTCGTAAATTTGTTCCTTCAAATTTGCTTGAACTTAATTCTGTTTGTTCAGGGTCACTGTACCTGTTGGTGATGCCCGTCTCTACGTGATTTTGACCAGCGGTTCCTTCAGGACCTATTACAGACGTAAGTTCTGCTGTGGGATAATCTCCACTTTCATCAACATTTAATCCAATTAAAACCTGTCTTTCTTTAGATTGGTCATTTATTGTTTGACTATTTATTGTATTAACATCTGATTGTATCTTATTAGAGTTAACAGTTACCAACCCGCTTTTGCTTTGTAATTCTGATGTAGCCTGAGCTGTTATACTGCCTCCGTTGGCTGATACGGTATTTTCCCAATCATCTTTATAAATAACTCTGACATTATTTGTTGAGGCACCATCTTGTCCCAATACATTGCCAGTTTTTGCATCTAAATACCAATCTGGTGGAGTTGCATACATCCCATCAGGGTCAACAAACACTATAGGATTGTTATAGCAATAGCTATAAGGCGACCATCGTCTGGAAACTTCCGCCAGCGGGTCAATATTCATCCACCTACCAATCGCAGGGTCATAATTCCTGGCCCCGTAGTCGTACAGGTTAAGTCCCAACTCGTCTTGGAACTCCTTGCCATTGTACTTATATTGGTACGACTTTCTTGCTTGCGGAGAAATTGGTTCTATCCCGACGGGATATTGGCCACCGCTATCAATCTGCACATACTCAAACCTGTCCGAGTTGTACTTTTCGTGTTTCATCCCGAAAGGATAGTAATGGTTCTCTTCCAGTATGTATAGCCTTCCCTTTTCCTTGTCCATCCCGTAGCTCAGCCTGATGTTGCCCAGATGGTCGGTATAGTTGAACGCGTAGTTGAAATATGCCTCGGTATCCGTTGTGGTAGGCAGGTATTTCACGTAGCCTTCCGCAGTAGGGAAAAGGTCGAGCGTTCCGTTTATGTACTGGAAACCTGAAAGGTAGTCAGTAGTGGTTGTTTCCGTTCCTGAGACAATGGTCTTTTTCAGTTTCTTTCCTGACGCATCGTAAAGATAGTTAATTATTTGTCCTGTCCTGAAAGATATTTGTATGGGAAGATTCATATGGTTGTAAGTTACAACGATGCCTTTGTTGTCGTCCGTCATTATGTTGCCATAGATGTCGTACTTGTATTCTGCGCTCTGATCTATCCCATCTCTGAACCCTGCCGGATGCAGGCTGTTGTCTCTTATCTTAAGAAGCTGGTTTCCTGAAAGGAAGGTGTATTTCAGGTCGTCAATCTGGATATAGGCACCGGATTCGGAATCCAGATCCCCGTTTCGCTGGAGTCCGGTAATGTTTCCATTCTTGTCATACTGTACGGACTCGTTGTAGGCCCCCGTCATGAGCCCTTGCTTGATATAGGTAGCGCTGGAGAGTCTGTTCAGCGCATCGTATGCGTAGGCGTATTTACGAAGCTTGTTGTCACTTGCGGTTTTCCATCCGGTCTCGGCAATGTTTCCGTTAAAGAGCGGCTGAGCGGCTATGGGCAGGTTGTAATCGATGGTGAAGGCAAAAAGGTCTTCAGGATCACTGGAAGGGTTCAGGTTGTCTGCATCGTTGATCCCCTTTAGCCAGCCCCTCACGTTATAGGTATAGTCGGTCTTCTGGTAGAAGCTATTCCCTGCGATGTCGTTGCCTCCGGTCTTTTTTGACATGAGCTTTCCCAATCCGTCGTAACTGTTTAGAGAGAGCAGTTCTGCTGGTCGGCTATCTATCTTGTGAGTATGGGAGAGGAGCCTGTCCTGAAGATCGTAAGCAAAGTCCTCGCGTATGGCTAATTCTGTTGCGGTTGAAGATCTCTTGTGCCTTGTGACGGTATATTCTGCCTTACCTGTAAAGTCGAGTTTGCTGTCAATTATGGTATGGCCTCTGAGATAATTCATCGTTCTGACACTTATAGGCCTTCCTTTCATGTCATAGAATGTATGAGTTTGTTCTGCTGAAGGAGGCCTGGTTTCATGTAGTACCCTTGTCCACGTACCGGTAAGGAGGCCTTGTGGTTTTACCGTATTATTGTAATAGGTCGTCAGGCCTTCGATAGGATCAAAGTTTTTTGGTGCTCCAGGATAGGAATAGTCGTCATACCAGTTGACGGTGAGTACCCTTAGGCCGCTTGTCGGAAAGGAATTGTTGGTGTAGTCCACAACGACATTGTCGACCGACTGCAAGGCAGCCCTCGTTTCCCACTGGCTGGGCCAGGAATTGAAGGTATTCTGAATATGCTGGCGTGTATGCGCATTGGTATTCTGATACCATCCGGTATAGGCCACCCTCCCCAGCGGGTCGTATTTGGTAATCACCCAGCCCTTTAGCATGCCGGTGAAAGGGGAAGGCGTAGGGCCGGTTGCCACTATGCGATCCAGTCTGTCGTAGACCATAAGCTGCCATTCCCTGCCGGGAAGTTTCTTTTCGGCCAGCCTGTTGCGGTGGTCGTATTTGTACTGGTAACACAGGTCGTCCAATTGAGTGGCCGGGTTGTCTGCCAATGGAGGAAATACATAGGAAAGGTTCCCGAACTGGTCATAGACGTAGTAGGTGTCATGACTTATATCTGACTCATAAGTCCTTTTCAGGACAATACGTCCTTCCTTGTCGGTGTATTCCTCAATGGTGTTGTCAAACCCCGAAGTCCAGTTCTCGTTCTTGGTGACATTCTTGTAAAGCTGTCCCGGCGCATAGCTGCCCGATGTCAGCGACACGTCGTAGATTTCGGATGTAGTATTCCAAGTGGCGTTCGCCGTGTACATTTTTACCTGGTCGGTTTCCGTATTGGTATCGTAGCCCATCTTTACCTCATGTCCAGAGCCCATTGCCCACGGGTTGCCGGGAGCGGCCTGTTTGAGCACGCGGTTCAAGTGCGAGTTCTCGAAGAGCTTTTCGCTGTAGGGGTTGGCCGTGGCCTCTGCCACTGCTGATGGAGCGGACGGATTCCCGTAATAGGCTAGCGCATCGGCTTCTGCTCCGGAATCGTAGTCCAGTGAGGCTGACTGTGTCGGATAGGGCAGGTATTCCTTTGCCTGCCTTCCGAAGGTATCATAGGCAAAATGGGTAACAAGGTCAGTACCAGTGCCGGACTGCCTGTGGGCGCGCTGCTGTATTGGCCTGCCCAGTCCGTCCAGGAAGGTGGTTTGGACGGTTGCCTGTGTTGCGGTCGGCGTGGGTATGGTGTCCCATACCTTGGTCTTGTATACGGTAGTCCTGACATAGTTCTGGTCCTGTGCCTGTACGGCTATG
>NZ_MKVG01000011.1:0-7526 GCF_001899155.1 Flavobacterium sp. 38-13 | reverse complement strand
TACTTTGGATTTTGCCTCGGCTACAATGTTCAGGGTCGCTTTGGTGATGGTGAAATCCGCTCCGGTGTAGTTAATATCGTAGTTAGCCGTAGTTGCCAACGTACCCTGCTCAATGGCATAGGTGCCGATGTTTTCACCTGCTACTCTGGTTAACGCTCCTGTGATAACGCTTTGGTCATCATTGTTAGCTAAACCGGTTACGGCATAAGTGAGTGCCGGATCTGTCGTTCCATAGGTTTTCGACTTGGCATCTGCAATGATGTTTAAGGTCGCTTTGCTGATGGTTAAATCCGCTCCGGTGTAGGTAATATCGTAGTTCGCCGTAGTTGCCAACGTACCTTGTTCAATGGCATAGGTTCCGATGTCTTCACCTGCTACTCTGGTGAGTGCTCCGCTGATGATGCTCTGGTCGTCACCGTTTGCCAATCCTGTTACGGTATAGGTCAGTGCCGGGTCAGACGTTCCATAGGTTTTTGATTTCGCATCTGCAACGATGTTCAGGGTTGCCTTGGTGATGTTAAAATCGGCACCGGTGTAGGTAATGTCGTAGTTCGCCGTAGTTGCCAACGTACCCTGTTCAATCGTATAGGTACCGATGTTTTCTCCTGCCGTTCTGGTCAAGGCTCCCGTGATAACCGTATGGTCGTCACCGTTTGCAAATCCCGTTACGGTATAGGTCAGTGCAGGATCGGCTGAACCGTATGTTTTGGTTTTTGCATCCGCTACGATGTTTAAGGTAGCTTTTGTGATGTTGAAATCGGCACCGGTGTAGGTGATGGTATAATTTTCGGCATTTAATGTTCCTTGTCCAATGGCGTAGGTTCCTATATCTTCTCCGGCTGTTCTGGTAAGCAATCCTGTTAATACAGTTTCTGTATCGCCGTTTACCCAACCGTTAGCCACGTATGTCAATATCGGGTCTTCGGTTCCGTATATTTTGTTAATTGTATCGGCGGTTACTGTTAGGGCAGCTTTGTTTATTGTCAATTTAAAAATGACATCCGCTGCCGGATTATAGGTTTCGTTGCCCGCTTGTTTTGCGGTGATATCAACTTCTCCTGCTTTATTGATTTTCAGTTTCCATTTGTTTCCGTCTGTACTGTCCTGGAAAGCTTCAGCTATGCTATTATCAGCAGATACGTAGCTTACCTCAAGACCTGAACTTGCGGTAGCTGTAGGTACAAAAGCCACATCGCCATAGGTTTTGACCATGTCGGTAGCCGTAATGATTTGATCGAGTCCGCAGCTTTGTCCGCTTGGGCTGTCGCCAGTAATAGTCCATCCTTTGGTGGTGGTCAATAGGGTTCTTGCAGCTTCGGCATTGGTGCCGTATTGTCTGCCTTGTGCTCCCAGATTACGCCCTGATGGTGTGTTTGGATTGGCTGCCCATCCTTGTAACGTAAACGAATAGTTTTGACAATCCATTACTGAATTGTTCAGCATATTGTCCGTCGTTACAGCAGGGTTGAGTTGCCATGTGCCTATGTTTTGGTTAAATGTTTGTGCATTATAAAACATGCTGGACATATTAGTGACCTTTTGCGTGTCCCAGTTACTTATATCCTTATTAAAGCCACGATTGTCTGAAAACATATAGCTCATGTTGATTACATTTGCGGTATTCCAGTTGCCTATATTTTGGTTGAATGCTTGGGCATAATTAAACATGCCGGACATATCAGTTACCTTTTGAGTGTCCCAGCCACTGATGTCCTGATTGAAAACCCGTGTACCATAAAACATACTTCCCATATTGGTTACATTCGATGTATTCCAGCCGCCAATAGGCTGATTAAAGGCATAAGCATTTGCAAACATTGCAAACATATTGGTTACATTCGATGTATTCCAGTTGGATATGTCCTGATTAAATGCTTCGGCATAATAAAACATGGTGGACATATTGGTTACATTTTGTGTATTCCAGCTGCTGATATTTTGATTGAAAGCATAAGCATTTGCAAACATGCCGAACATATTGGTTACATTTTGTGTATTCCAGTTGCCTACATTCTGGTTAAAAATGTGTGTACCATAAAACAGATAGAACATATTGGCTACATTCGCTGTATTCCAGGTGCCTATATTGGCGGGGCCATTGAGGGAGTAACATCCCTGAAACATACTGGATATATCGCTAACGTTGCTCAAATCGGGTACATCAGTTGCGGTTATATTCAGGTTATGACAGTCCATGAACGCATTTTTCATTGTACTCCATTGTACCGTACCCCATTGTGTAACATCAATCAATTTTAATCGTTCAGGGTTCAGCTGCGGGTTTCTGATTTTAATTGCTTTGAGATTGTCTGGTTTGAGATTCAGGGTAATGATTTCGTTTACAGGCAGTCCGGAAATATTAACTTCGTAAGTGCCTGCTGCAATTGTTCCGCTACCGCTGATGCCTCCCGAGGCTTTCCAGAAATAGTCTACTGATGTGCCGGGAGAAATGGTTGGATAAAACCTGATCGTATTGCCGGAATTTGGCTTGCTCATGTCCCATACCGTGACAAAATCTCCTATTGCGGCTGTAATGGTAAAGTCTGCTCCGGTGAAAGAAATGGTATAGTTTTCAGCATCTAATGTCCCTTGAGATATAGCATAGATTCCTACGGCTTCGCCGGCTGCTCTGCTCAATGTTCCTGTAAGGGTCGTCTGGTCATCTCCATTCACTAATCCGGTAGCCGTATAGGTCAGTGCCGGGTCTGTCGTGCCGTATTCTTTGGATAATGCATTTGCTGTTATGGATAAAGGAGCCTTGTTGATGGTTAATGTAAAAATGACATCTGCCGCCGGAATGTAGGTATCGTTACCTATTTGTTTTGCCGTGATATTGACTACTCCTGCTTTATTGATTTTCAGTTTCCATTTGTTACCGTCTGCACTGTCCTGGAAAGCTTCGGCTATGCTGTTGTCTGCCGATACGTAGCTCACTTCCAAACCTGAACTTGCTGTAACCGAAGGTGCAAAAGATCCATCGCCATAGGTTTTGGTTATATCAGTAGCCGTAATGGTTTGTGATAGTCCACAATTTTGCCCGCTTGGGCTGTCGCCTGTAATGGTCCAGCCTTTGGTAGTGGTCAATAAGGTTCTTGCAGCTTCGGCATTGGTACCGTATTGTCTGCCTATAGCTCTTAAATTACGTCCTGAAGGCGTGTTTGCGTTATTTGCCCAGCCTTGTAATGTAAGTGAATAGTTTGTACAATCCATACCAGAATTATCAAGCATGTTGGCCATGCTGACATTACTGTTAAGCTTCCATTTACCAATATTCTGATTGAATGCCGAAGCTCCTTCAAACAGACCCATCATATTGCTTACATTTTCTGTATTCCAACTGCCGATATTTTGGTTAAAAGCAATTGCTTCGGAAAACATAAATGCCATCGTGGCTACATTTGAAGTATCCCAATTACTAATGTCACTATTGAAAGCTTTAGAATACCTAAACATCTGCGTCATATTCGTTACGTTTGAAGTGTTCCAGTTGCCAATATTCTGATTAAAAGCCGAATTGTTAGTGAACATACTAGACATATTGGTTACGTTTGATGTATTCCAGTTGCCAATTGGCTGATTAAAGATTGAATTATGAAACATGCCGGACATATTGGTTACGTTTGATGTATTCCAGTTGCTGATATCCTGATTAAAATACCAAGCATTAGAGAACATGTTATTCATATTGGTTACAGCGGAAGTATTCCAGCTGCCGATATCCATATTGAATGAAGCATTGGCAAACATACTTGTCATATCTTTTACCTTTGATGTATTCCAGTTATTTATGTTTTGGTTGAAGGTGTCTGTACCATAAAACATAAAACTCATATTGGTTACATTTTGTGTGTTCCAATCACCTATGTTTTGGTTAAAAGCCTTTGCACTCGTAAACACACTAATCATATTGGTTACCTTTGATGTATCCCAATTGCCAATTGGCTGATTAAAAACAGAAGCATTAGAGAACATATAGCTCATATTCGTTACGGCGGAAGTGTTCCACCCGGAGATATTCTGATTAAAGATCTTAGCTTCATAAAAAAGATAAGCCATATTGGTTATTTTTGAGGTATTCCAATTGCCTATATTAACAGGACTATTGAGTGAGTGACAACCTTGAAACATACGCGACATACTGGTTGCTCCACTCAAATTCGGTATATCTGATGCAGTGATATTCAGATTAATACATTTTTGAAACATGCTTTCCATTGTGCTCCATTGTGCCGTGCCCCACTGGGCAACATCAACCAATCGTTTGTCGCTTCCTCCTGTATCAGCTCTAAAAGCTCTCAGATGATTTGGTTTAAGATTAAGCGTAATAATCTCGTTAGCAGGTAAACCATTAATGACAACATTTACAGCATTCGCAGCAATTGTTCCGCTACCCATACCGCCACCTGAAGCTGTCCAGAAATAATCAACAGATCCGATCAGAGAGGTGGTTATATTAAATGCAATCTCATTGTTTGTACCTGGTTTACTCATATCCCAAATGGTCACAAAATCTCCTGTAGCGGTTGTGATGCTGAAATTGGCACCCGTGTAGGTGAGGTCATAGTTACTGTTAGCGACCAATGTTCCCTGGTTAATAGCATAAGTGCCTATGGCTTCGCCGACAGTTCTGCTTAAGCTACCTGTAAGTACCGTCTGGTCGTCACCGTTTACTAATCCTGTCACGGTATAGGTTAGTGCCGGGTCAGCAGTGCCGTATTCTTTGGATAGGGCATTGGCCGTAACTGCTAAGTTCGCTTTATTTATCGTTATTTTGAAAACGGTATCAGTAGCAGGGCCATAGGTGTCATCCCCGGGCTGTTTTGCCGTGATGTTGACTTCTCCTGCTTTTTTGATTTTTAGTCTCCATCTGTTTCCGCCTGTGACGTCCAGAAAAGCTTCGGCTATGCTATTGTCTGCAGATACGTAATTGACTTTCAAACCTGAACTTGCTGTGGCGGTAAGGGCAAAAGGGTTATCTCTATCTCCGTAGGTTTTAGTGATATCCGCTACAGTAATGGTTTGTGGAAGTAATTTTGATTCATAGGCTCCAATGTCTATATTAAAGCCAATTAAACGATTGTTACCGGCAAGGTCTTTGTCGTTAGCCAGATCAGCACCAGAACTTGAATACAGAGAGTTGCTTCCCTTGGCAATTGCCGGGCTTCCTATTTTTAGTTGGAAATCGTTGTTTGCCGCATTGGTAAAAATCTGTTCAGTGGTAACACCTTGTGCGCTCACATTGTCACCCATAATATTTGTATAACCTGTTATAAGGTTATTTCTGAAGGTTATATAACTTAGGCCTGTATATTGTCCATCTCGGCCTGTATTTTGTGCTGATTTATTATCCCATAACAAACTGTTGTATAAAAGTATTCTTCCACTACTGGCGTTAATTCCTCCTCCATAAGAACTGTTGTTTGAGATGTTTCCATACATGGTACAATTTATGATCGACATATTACCAAGGTTGTGCCATACCGCACCACCTCCTAAAGTTGTGGCTGTATTCTTGAAAAAGAGGCTAGTGTAAATTTTTGAGTCCGAGTTTTCATTATGTATGGCTCCCCCTCTGTTACCGGCAGCATTTTCTATAAAGGTACAACCGGAAATAGTTGCCGCTGATCCGTCATTGAGTAGTGCACCTCCCCAAGTTCCAGTGTTTTTTGTAAAACTGCTATTGATGATAACTGCATTGGAAGATATATTCATTATTCCTCCGCAGTTTCCTGAGACCTTATTTGCTGAAAAATTACTGTTGGAGATGCTTACAGGAGATGCCTCATTATACATAGCTCCCGCATAAGTACCCGTATTTTCTGTAAAAGTACAATTGGTTATGGTAGTAGAAGATGAGCCGTTACACATTCCTCCTCCTCTGGCTTGACCAAAAGAATACCCGTTAACTGTGATTTTGGAAGTCTGGAGTCCATTTGCATTCCCTTTGGTAATCGTAAAACCATCCAACAGGGTTTGATTTCCTACATTTGCACTAATAATTACATGATAGGCATCATCGGAGGTATTGTTTATTGTTCCTAAATCACCACTCAAGATACTTTTGTTAACTTCATAATTGCGTTGTCCCAATGAAGTTTCGGTTCCGGTAAAGCCTCCGTATAGTTGTACGCCATCTTTAAGTACAAAAGCATTTGCCCTGTTATTTACAGAGATCGTGTTAAGATCATTGGCCGGGCGATTAGGCTTGTAAGTACCTGCGGCTACCCATATTTGGTTGGAACTGGCAGACTGATTGATCATTAACTGCAAATCATCACTGGCATTGCTCCATGAAGATCCGTCTTTGGTTCCTGCTCCACCTTCTTTTACATATCGGATGGTTTGAGCAAAACTTGCCCAACTGCTAAAGACAAATAGCAGAAAAAATAGATGTTTTTTCATCTTTGAAAAATTTAATAGATTATTTTTTTATTGTTTTAGCTAAGGGGTGGAAGTTCTTATCCTGTTATAGGAATGAGAAAAACAACCTTCAATTCTCAGCCTGGAACTCATACACGCTTTATTGGCTATAGTATGTGGTTTTGGTATTTGAAGTAAGGAGGCATATCATTCCGCGGTAGGGGATGATTTGTTTTAAGATTTTTAACGCCAATAAAGGAGAAAGGGAATAAGACCATTTCTCTTGCAGCAATAAGATGTAATTTTTCCATTTCACAGTATTTAAATTTATTCTTAACCCCCATTGCCTTTTCTGCACAAGAAAAAACAGGAAATGATTGTTCGTGTTAAGAGACGTCATAGGCGAGCATACGGATTACTTCCGAAACTGCATAATGAGTCGATCAATTTAAAGATGAGTAAATAAAAGAATACGCCACTCCTGAGCTAACAGGAGCTTATTAATAGTATGGTTTGTCTTGATTTTAGATAAGGCAAGGCAATATGATTTCTACATACTTTTGTTTATTGTATGTAATTGGTGAAATCAGAGATTTGCTTTTGAACGGTTAATCCATCCAAACAAGTTTGCTTGCAAGTGTGGGAGTGGTTCTTATCTATAGCTGATAAATGATGATATAATGCCGTTTGTTTTTTTCCGTTCTTGGATTTAAGACATTCCTATCATTTGGGAGGATTTTTGTAAAATTGTAGCTGGTTTGGCCTGTAATTGTTTTCATAAGAGCTTATTTATCAGGTGTAAATATATAGAATTTATTGTGATTATTTATTTCTATACTGTTTTTAACAATAGGTTAACTGGTTTTAAAAATAATTGACGTGTTAAAATTTATGTGTAAATCATAGATTGTCTTAAAATTCCTGTAATTTAAAATATTTAAATAAAATCTAAACACTCCCGTTTTTCGGGCGTGCTTAGATTTTAGGATATTCTATTTTTATTTTTTGACCACTTTTACGGTGGATTTTTTGCCACTCGACATGACGGATACGGCATAGGTTCCGTCCGGCAGGTCGCCAAGGAACAGTTTTACTTCCGTAGCGTGGCTCTCCTGTTTTCTGACCAGTTGGCCCAACAGGCTGTATACCTCAATCGAATCTATGGT
>NZ_MKVG01000010.1:44055-65984 GCF_001899155.1 Flavobacterium sp. 38-13 | reverse complement strand
ACCGTCTATATTGCCTGTGTCTCCATCGGCAATGGCATTAAAGCCATGTGTCGCCATCGAACTTAAATAGCCACCCTGTGGCAAGGTCCAGTTCACAGCAGTAGTATTAAAACCGGTTTGGGCATTTAAGCAACCTATTGTTGAGAAAGCAATAGATAAAAGCGTAAATTTCAATTTCATTTTAAGATAGTTTAAATGGTAGTACTTGATTTAGAAGCCAAATATAGAAATTTAAAAATATTAAATCGATGCAAAAACCAAAGGTGCTACACACTATCTTTTTGACAAGCAGTCAGGATTTAAAAAGACAAATAGAAGAAATACCGGAGCTTTCTCAAGTTCTGAATTATAAACTAATACTATTGAAATTTGTAAAATTCTATCAATGTAAACAGACACCATTCTACTCTAATTTTCAATTAAGCGTTTAGTTCGTGTTCACAAGCTGCAAAGAAGTCGGAAATAGAAAGAAAGTAAAAAACACCTCAATAGAATTATAAGGACAAATATGTTAATTTCTGAGAGCCCTAAAAGATAAAAAAAGGTACATTTGAGTTGTCAATTATTGTGATTGGAATCATTAATATTAAAAATATCCACTAATAATATTATTAGTGGATATTTTTAAAGAAATTCAGGTACTAAACAATCTTATTGTTTTGGGTTCTTCTATAATACTTGTCAAAAATTAATAGTGCCAAGAATATTAACATTCCAAAAACAGGAATCAACCAAACAATCAAAATAGATAACAACTTAAACACATTTGTTTTTTCACTTCTAACAATGTAAATAGTAAAAGATAATACTATTAATATATACAAAAATATTAGTAGATTGTATTGTGTTTCAGATAAAATTACATTCATAAATAATCACAAGTTTTACCATTACATTCAAATCTTTGTGTAGCAATACATCCAAAATCTTCCCATAAACAACCTGAACTTATACCTCCGGCTTTTTTACAATCTGGATGGTCTTTTAAAAAACTAACCGTCGCTTTTTCCAACTCATACTTTGCAAATTCTCTATCTGATTCCACTTGTACAGAAATCCAATTACAAGTTTTTTCAGCAGCAGAAACAACTATAGGAGAAAATAATTCTAAGTCTGGATTTATAATTTCATCTCTGATTACAATCAAATTTGTAAACTCTAATTGCTGTTTTGGATTAAGTTTATTAAAATCACCAGATTTATATTCTGTTAATTTATCGTTGAAAAAAATTAAAGGCTCTTTTCCAAGATGCGAGCGTGATGCTATATAATTTTTTGATTTAGCAAATTTAGTAATTATCATGTCATTTTCCTCAAAAATCACTAATTCATTTAAATCATCAACATTTAAATTATTTATAGAGTTAATATTTCTAGTAATTCTAAAGTAATATTTATTATCTTTTTTTTCTGCTTTAATTTTCGTAATTCCTAAATCTAAAGATAAAACAGAAAATTTCTCCTTTATATCTTTTAATATTATTATATCATCCAATTTGCTATTTTCTTTTGCGCTGTATTTTTTTACAAGTTCATTACTTTTATTGTCTGATAAATTATCTTCTTTACTACAGTACATCAAAATAATTGCAACAAAAAATATCATAACTAATTTTAAAATCTTCATATTACTCTTCATTATTTATTTTTTTTATATTTTACATATTAATTCAACAATAAGTTATTTTATATCAAAAATATAAAAATTAGTTATATAAAAATAAATTAAGTTATTTATATATATATGTAAATATTAATTCACATTTTATTATAGTTTTATTTTGAGTGAACCTTTTGCATAATTTATAATCTTGGGCAACACTTCAGGTTAACTTTATTGAAGATATTTGATGACTATATCTGTGGTGGCTGCCTGAAAATATCTCGCAAAGGCGCATAGTCACAAAGATATTTATTTAGGTATGGGGCAAACCTTAAATAAGTGGGGGAAAACTTTTTAATTATCGGACTACTCTAATTTTTTAACTTTTTAAACTCTATCTTTTTTGAAATCAAAAAATCGGTTATTTCCAATACGTTATTATTATTGATAAGGGTTGACGTCTTAGCATCAGCATAACAGAATTCAAGGAAAATTTCTATTTCATCTTCTTTTAATTGTAAAGTATTGAGAAAAAAGTCTTTATTGAAATTATCAGAAATATATTCCTTCATTTCTATGTTGGATATTACCTTGTCTTTTTTCTTTCCTTTGAAAAGATTTCCAACCATTTTACCTATGGCTACAAAATCAAGACCGTGAATTATGGCACCGTTGTAGACCATCATATTCGTTGGAGAATTCAGTATATTATCTACCGAACGCAGTGGAGCTACAGCCGGAGGTTCTGGTTTCACATCATCTACTTCTTTTTTAATCTCTACTTCTACCAACTGTATCGCTTCCTGGTTCATGTTTGTTTCAACACCCGTTTTTCCAAAATCTTTCTGATTAAGAGTAATCCTTCTGGACGTATAATTTTTTCCTGCAAAAATCAGAACATCGCCAACTTTTGCCTTGATAGAAAATTTTCCCGAAGCATCTGTCACAACCACTGAACCGCTTGTTTGATTGATAACTTCAATTCCGGCAGTTGGAAAACCCTCGGTGGTTACCTTTCCATGCACTGGGTTTTCAGACTGGCTGAAAGCAAGCTGAACTGCAAATAAGAATAGAGCAATAAGAGAAGTAATTTTCATCAATTCAGTACTGTTTAAAAAATTATATAAGCCTTTCAAAAATAAGCTTTTTCTTTCATCGTTGGATTTGGGACAATTCTTTTACAACAAAATTAACGTCTTTCTGCTGTTTTAAATGGCCATGCACAAGTTTTATGGTAAATTGATTGCCCTACTGACTTAAATAAGTTCTCTTTCACATATAAAACAAACTTAGTAACTAAATACCTTGGTCACTTAGCACCTTTTTTAACCACAAATTGGAATGATTATACAGATTTCTTTTAAAAAACTTTCTCTTGTACACAAACACATAAACTTAGCACCTTTGAACCTTAGCATCTTAGTACCTCTTTTAGCCACAGATTGGAATGATTGTACAGATTTCTTTTAAACAACTTCCTCTGGTACACAAAACACATAAACTTAGCACCTTTGAACCTTAGCATCTTAGTACCTCTTTTAATCTCTTTCCATTTTTCCGAAAAAAACTTACCTTGCAGAAACATTTATCATAAATGAAACTTCACGAAATACTGAACCAAATATATCCGCTTTCTCAAGAAGCGGCTCAAAAAATCCTGAGATATAGCAGCGAAATACAATTGTCAAAAGGACATACGCTCCTGGAAGCTGATAAAAACGAAACTTCTATTTATTTTATCAAAAAAGGCATGGTCAGGGCATTCGCTCCAAAAGAAGAAAAAGACATCACTTTTTGGTTTGGTAAGGAAGGCGACCCTATTGTTTCCATGAAAAGCTATGTAGCCAATCTTCCCGGTTATGAATGTGTGGAATTGCTCGAGGACTGCGAATTGTATGAAATACAAAACAAAGACCTGCAGCTGCTTTTTCTTGAAGATATCCAAATAGCAAACTGGGGACGCAAATTTGCAGAACGGCTTTTGGTGCAAACCGAAGAACGTCTTATTTCCAAATTATTCAAGTCTGCAAAAGAACGCTATCTGGAATTATTGGAGGAAAATCCGGATTTTGTCCAGAGAATACAGCTTGGCTATATTGCTTCTTATTTGGGAATTACACAAGTAAGCCTTAGCCGAATCAGGGCTGAAATAAAATAAGAAAGAATGCTAATTTCAACCATTTTCTCTTTCACCTAAAAAAACAAACTTAGCACCTCAGCAACTTTTTTATTCCCGCCACAGATTAGAACAATTACACAGATTAAAAAATTTATAAGAAGATTCCTGAAAAACTTGTCTCAACTACTCTTTTACCTACCGAAAACAATAACTTAGCACCTCTTTCTATTCCCGCCACAGATTAGAGCAATTACACAGATTCTAAGAAGCCTATATCTAATGATAAGGAATGCTAAAACTTATTTTAATAATTTCTCTTTTACTTAAAAGCACAAAAACTTAGTAACTCAGAACCTAACAACTCAAGTACCTCTTTCACTTTTTATCATTTGTAAAAAATATTTTCATCCTAAGAACCGACCTTTGCATGGAATTTTTAAAGAAAAAGTTTATGAACTGGATTATCTTAATCATTGCCGGATTGTTTGAAGTTGCTTTTACCTTTTGTTTAGGTAAGGCTAAAGAAGCCACAGGCAATGAAGCTTATGCATGGTATAGTGGTTTTCTTGTTGCGTGTATTATTAGTATGTCGCTATTGATTAAAGCCACACAAAATCTTCCACTTGGAACGGCCTATGCTGTATGGACAGGTATTGGTGCTGTAGGAACCGTATTGCTTGGAATATTTGTTTTTAAAGACCCTGCCAATTTCTGGAGAATCTTTTTTATTGTAACATTGATTGCTTCCATTGTAGGACTGAAAGCCGTTTCAGCTCATTAATAAACAATATCTGAAATACATTAGCGGGCTGTTACAGCCCGCTTTTTCCATCTGCCCAATAGGGTTCTGTTTTTATCTTTTTACTACTGATTCCTTTTGACAGCAAAAACTTTCGAAATGCCTGAATTGATTTTGTCCGTCCTGTCAGATAAAAAACCGTATCTACTGCTGTTAGCCAAAAATCTTCTTCCCATTCCTTTACAATGTCGATAACAGGCTGAGCGGGAAATTCTGATGATTTGCCTACAATTTTTACGGAGCTGCCCAATCTTTCTGCCCAATCCTGATGCGGTTCATCAAGTTCTACAAAACCAAAGAAAAATTCGCCTCTGCGTTCCGCTTCTTCTTCCATGCATTTCATCCAGCCTAAGGAAGTTTCATCGCCAAATAAAAAATGGTTTACCCGGTTTTCAGAGTAATAAAGTTTTCCACCCGGACCCAACAACTTTGCCCTATCCCCCATTTTTAATCCTTCTGCCCAGTTGCTTCCCGGTCCCAGGCCGTGCAGATAGAATACAATTTCGCAAAATCCTGTTTTGGCATCAAAAGCAGATAGCGTATAATGGCGGTATTCCATATCATTAACCCGTACTTTAACTACATTGCCCGGCATAAATTTTATCTTTCTGAAATCACCTTCAAAACGCACTCTTTTTAATTTTTCATCTAAATATTCTACATTGGTTATAACTGTTTCATACATGAATCGCTGATACACAACTTCCATGGTATCTCCCAGCCATTTTGGTACTTTTGTCATTTTTGATTTTTATTTGTTTAGATTGATTCTAAATAATTATCTTTGTACAAATGTCTGCTATTCTTGCCTATTTTAGTTACGCAAGACGGATGTTGTTTTACGCAAAACGGATTAGGATGAGAATTACCATAAATGATAGCGATTTGGATGAAATTATTTTTGAAAAAGATTTTCATGCAGCTTATGATGGATTAACAGATATTGTGGAACAGGAAACCCAACTGTTTGATAACAAGATTGGGTATACTGATATTTCAGAAATATGGTTTGATGGTGTACATACGTTACGTCGGCGTTCGCAATTGAATCAGGAAGTTTGTTTGATTGCCAAAAGTGACCTCTCTGTATTTGAGATGCATTTTTCTTTGACCGGAAGCGCCGAAGTAGAATCGCTTAATTCCAAATTTGATTATTCATTCGGACCTCAACAGCATAATTTCTTTTATTCCAGTAATTTTGAAGGAAAGTTTCGGGGCGGCAAACAGGAAAAACCCAACGAGGTTTTTGAAATCCATTTTACAGAAAACTATTTCAACCGTTTTATTGATTCTGAAAGCAAGACTATTGATAAGTTTCTGAAGCAAATTGACAAACAGGAAATCAGTAATTGCCTGAGTCCGCACCATATGCCTATAACAGCGCAGATGAATCTTATCCTTTCACAAATCAACCAATGCCAAAGGAAAGGTGTCTTAAAGCGATTGTATCTGGAGTCAAAAATCTTAGAACTGTTCATGCTTCAGATTGAACAGTTTGAAAGCATACAATTGACCCCAACTTCCGAAAAACTAAAAAAAGAAGATGTAGAAAAGATTTACTATGCCAAAAAATTGTTGGAACAGAACATATCAGAACCTTATTCACTTTTAGAGCTCGCCCATAAAGTAGGTCTTAATGATTTTAAACTCAAAAAAGGTTTTAAAATACTTTTTGGCACCACTGTGTTTGGCTACTTACATGAAATTAGGATGCAACAGTCAAAACGCATGTTGCTGGAAGAAAATAAACCGGTTAAGGAAGTAGCGGCCTACTGCGGCTATCAGTATGTACAGCATTTTACGACTGCCTTTAAAAACAAGTTTGGTATTACACCGGGCAAACTTGCCCATTCATAAAAAAATCCGCTAAAAAGCGGATTTTTTATCGATAACTCGTGTATGCTTTTTATACACGGCCTTTCAGCGAACTGAAAACCCATGCAATGGCAAAAAAGCCTATTCCTACTGCTCCAAAACCCCAACCGGCTACATCGTCATAACGAAAGATGCCTAAGCCAATTAGCAGCAGCCCCATCAGGACCATAACAAAGGTTGCCCAGCCCAGAATGGTGTTTTTATTCATTCCCATAAATATATTTGTTTGCTCTTTTTAAAAAGAAGTGAATTGCAAAGTTCGGTAAAATATTTGTTTTGCCGAAAGGAAAATGTTTTTAAAAAGGCGCTGAGGTACTGAGGTATTGAGTTGCAAAGGTTTTTCCACTTAGTTCCTTAGTACCTTTTTCCCTTTTTCCCTTTTTTCCTTATTTTCTAGCGATTAATAATAAATCGGTTACGGGCGTATTTTCCGGTCCATCATATTTTTTGCGACGTTCATCGATAATAGTAAAACCGTTTTTTTTTAGTGTCGTAAGTAAAAATTCTGCCGGATAATAGTGCATGTATATGGCATCGCCTGAACTTCCTTTTTCCCATCCTGATGTTTCATAGTTGTCTTCCATTGTGCTGATAAAAAGCAGGCCATCTTGTTCCAGCTTATGGTAGGCATCTGCAATGAGTTTTTGGGTTTCTTCTTTGGAAAGATAAGGCAGGCAAAAAGCACATACAATACCATCGTAGGTTTTGGAAACTTTACCCAAATCACGACAGTCCATCAACCGGAATGTTGCTGACGGATTATTGGCTTTTGCCAATTCAATCATTTTGGTTGCCAGGTCTGTACCTAATATTTTAAAATCAGGACGTTTTCCTAGCAAATATTTGGTCACATTACCTGGCCCGCAAGCAAGTTCCAGGATTGAGGCATTTGGTTTTGTAATATTGTCGCAAAACAGATTCAACGAATCGGCATACAGCCCAACGTCCATAAATTTATCCTGATATCTATCGGCCAGCTTATCAAAAAGAGCTACGGCTATCTTTGTTTTATCAATTACCTTTAGCTTTATAGGAATCCAGATTTCTTCCTCTGATTCCGGGTCGCCGTGTTTGTATTTGCCGCCTAACAATTCGAAATGTTCTCTGCTATCAAGTACATAATCTGAATTGGGAAGCCAGGTATTAAAAATATATCCAAATACTTCTGCTCCAGTTTCGGGTCCGCCTTTGTGTGTAAAAACTGCATATTCTCCTCCTTCAATCGTATAGCTTTCCATACCATCAGGAATGGTTTCAAAATTATCTACTGCTACGGCTGCCCATTTTACAAATTTCCTGTCAAGTCTGAAATTTTCAAAATAGACAGTATCATACAGCTGCATGGAAAAGAAGTCTGTTCCCAGACTATTTATAATTTCTTTACGTCTGGGCATAAAACTATTCCAAAGCGCAAATGTTTGGTTATTGGCCAGCGACATTTCCTTGTGTATTCCAACAAGACGTGTCAGGGGAAGTGTTTTTATGATTGGCTCCATCATACTTATTTTAATCTGTCGTAATAATAAGCAAAAAATTCCCGGAATAGCGAATAAAAATCCCTGTATTCCGAATAATCAGGGCTTACGCTACTTACGTTTTCAAAACCTTCTTTCCTAAACAGCATTTTGGTTCTTGTCACGTGAAAATATTGGGAAACGACAATAATACTGTTGTAATGCAGGCTGTCTTTCATCAGAATGGTATTTGCGACAGATGCTGTAGTATTATTGCCTTTATTGTCTACTATCACCAAAGAATCCGGTATTCCTTTTCCTATCAGATATTCTTTCATTTTGTCACCTTCCAAAAAGCCTTCTTTTCCAAGTCCACCGCTAACAATAATCTTTTTTATGCGTCTATCTTTGTATAGCTTTAAACCGCATTTCATTCGTTTTTCCAACCGTTCAGACAAAGTACCATCTGTATTTACTGTTGTCCCTAAAATTACTGCAATATCGGCTGATTTCCCTTCGTCTTTGTTTCCATCAATAATGGTGTAGATGATGTGTATGCAGAACCATAGGAATAGAAAAATGCTGAGTAGTTTTAGTATTTTTTTGTAGGTCATGGGGATAGTTTTGTGTTTTAAAAATAATAAAAAACTGCAAGATTGACTTGCAGTTTTTTATTACTATATTTAATTATTTTATTTCAATAATTTCCAGCAGTTAATTAAAATTCAAAAGTTTAAATACATCAAGCTGATTTTTCTAATTCATTTTCATCTAAATTCTGGAATTGAATTCCATTTGCTCTTAATTTGTGATAATTTAATATAAAACAATACAAGAAACACTAATTCAATTCTAAAAATATAATCTCCCTTTACTATTCCTAAAATTATTGAAAATAAACATAATAGTATCCCCCAAATCGCATCAATCTGACCTATAAAAATTGCTTTGGATTTATTAAACCATAAACAGAATGCTGTAAAAGCATGGAAAAGAAAAGTAAAAAGTATAAGTATAGAATTAAATGGTTTATTATTATCAGCGTCAAAACCATATATTTCTAATTCTGGTTTAAAACCAATCAAGAGTAATATTAAAACTATTAAGCAAAGTATACCGGTAATCATAAAAATCCAACAAAAAAATTTAATCCACCAAGGTAATAATGCACGTCTCCTCGTCAAGTTTGTAAATTTTTCAAAATTATCTTCCATAAATTAAATCATGCTAAATTAAATTCAATACTATAAATTAATAAACAAATTAAGCTATTATATTCAATAGTTTCATCTTCTTTTAAATATTCCACTTTCAAATTAATGCCATTGGTATCTAATTTTTTTTTCAATGATACATTAGCTATCAGTTCTAAATTAGAATAAATTTTACAGAAAAAGCTTCTATTAAAAAGAACAAATGGATTTTTTGTTACAGTTATGATATCATTTCCAATATAAAATTCTGCCGCAAATAGTTTTTGGTTTTTAATTTCTATAAATGATTTGAAATTTTGAAATAGAATGTCTTTTTTCAGAAAACCGTAGGTTATTTTGGCAATTTTTTCGTCACTATAAATTTCACCTATAGTTTTAAAAAAAGGAATTGGTGTATTTCTCTTCATAAAGAGAATTATTTCATCATCTTTATAAACCGTAATATCTCCTTTATTTTGAATATTAATGATTATCATTTCTTTATTCCAATTTTTATGCTGGCTTCAATTCCTAAAAGTACTTTTATTCCTACTGATAAATCGAGACAATGACAATTACTCTCAGCCGTGGACTCTTTAATTTTTGCACCTGGTGAGACGTTTAAATCAGGATGACTTTTTAAAAAATTTGTCTTACCACTATATCCTAGTTGTCCAAAAAAATCAAAGCTCCCATTCTCCATACCATTTAATCCATCTGGGGAATCATAGGTATATTCACCACCTAAGCCTGCGGACAAAGCTCCTTTGATACCTATTGATCCTTCAGCATAATGGCGTGTTTTACCATCTCCCCAACGTGAAAGATTTGAATTATTTAATACATCATAGCTTAAATATCCTATATCCCGGGTCAATATACCCGCACTTCCTTCAACTGCCCCTATTTTTCCACCAACTTGAACACCAATACTCGCCATTGTACTAAGTTCAAATACAAAATTTCTTTGCAACCAGTTTTCATTAGTAATTGTAACTTCAGCTAATTGTTGTGTTTCTGCTATTACGTTGAAATTTGTACCATTTATTCCTTCCCATGTGTTAGTTGCACTATTAAATGACCAACTACCATCCTTATCAGTCCAAACATCTCCATTTTTAAAATCTGATAATTTATATCCATAGTTTTCAGCATCCTCATCAGTTGGAGGCATAGCTTTCATCCCATCTGGATCAATAAAATAAACAGGATTATCAAGGGCATATGCATAAGGACTAAATCTTCTGCTTGTTTCCGCTAATGGATCTATATTCATCCATCTTCCTATTGCCGGGTCATAATTTCTGGCTCCATAATCATAAACGCCAAGTCCTAGCTCATCCTGATATTCTTTCCCGTTGTATTTATAGTTGTATTCCAATACCGGAACAAAAGGAATTGGAATATCCGGATCGTCTGGAAACGGAGGCCTTAGGGCCAAAGCTCCATTTCTTTGCTGATGAATCAATATATCTGAACTGTAATTTTTATGTTTAAGTCCAAACGGATAATAATTATTTTCCTCAAGAATTTTTAATTGCCCCGGATTTTGCGGGTCTAAAGCGTAACTCATTCGTATATTTCCCAAATGGTCTTTATAATTATATACATAACTATATACATAACTATTATTAACCTCAGTCGCTCTTACATAACCTTCAGCCGTAGGGAAAAAATTCAGTTTATAATCCCTGTATTGAAATCCATTCAGATAATCTATCTCACCACGAACGCCTAGTAACGGACTCGTAACCTTTTTGCCTTTTTTAACTCCTGTTGCATCGTAAATATATTCAATTTTATTGGTTTCGGAACCAAAAACAATTTTTACCGGCAAATTTAAATGATTATAGCTTATAGAAGTTATTCCTTTATTTTGATCCAATGTCAAATTTCCAAAATCATCATAGCTGTAGTCATCATCCGGATCCAGATCTCCATTAGCAACATCGTCTTTAAACCCTTCCGGACTTCCCGTCGAATCTGACACTTTCATCAGCCTATTGGGAAAGCTAGGGTTATATGCATATTCCAAAGCATCAATTGCTATAGGATTATTTTGAAAATCAAAGGCCCCATTACGGGATAACCATGTAATATTTCCATTAGAATCATAATCTAAAGACTCATTGTAAGCATTGGTAAGAGTGCCTTCTTTATAATAATAAGAATTGATAAGCCTATCTAATTTGTCATATACATAACCATAGCTCCTGTGAAGGTTGTCGCTTGCACTTTTCCAATGGGTTTCCGCAATATTCCCATTATAAAGTGGAGGTACATCATAAATAGAAAATGTTGTCTGATTATAATTAATTCCAAAAGCAAAAAGATCCGGTCTCGATCCTATCTGTACAAGATTATCAATGTCGTTGATTTTTTTTAGCCAGCCTCGAACGTTATAGCTATAGGATATGTCTTGCAATCTTTGGGAATTACTTGCTACATCACCAACGCCTTTACCAATAAGATTACCCAATTCATCATACTGGTTATTTGCCAACATCTCAATTGCCCCTGAACCTATTTGATGGGTATGTGTAAGCAATCTTTCCTGAGCAGAGTAGGTAAAATTATTTCGTACTGTAATTTCTGTATCAGAATTAAGTCGCTTATGTTTTTGTATGGTGTTAAGAACTTTTCCTCTCCAATCTAATTTAGTATCAGTAGAGGTATATCCACCTAAATAACTATTAACATAATTTCTTATAGGTCTCGATTTTGAATCATACAGTATATAAGAGGAATCACCTATATATGTGCCTTCATTTAGTAGCGTCCTGCTAAAGCCTCCTGTCTGTAGTCCCTTTACATTCGTTAAAACTGTCTGTCCTTCAATAGTTGACGGAACTGTTGGATGTCCTGGAAATGTATAATCATCATAATATGTAACAGTCAACAAATACAAGCTAACATTTGGTAACGAATTACTAGAATAACCTATAACTATACCGTTAACCATATTAGAAGAAACCCTTGTTTCATTCATAGTACTTGATGCTTCCATAGCTAGTTGCATGGCTATCCTGTTATCACTGGATATACTCATATGTCCGTTGTACCATCCTGTATAAGCCTGTCTACCGATAGCATCATATTTTGTAATCAACCACCCTAAATTATTACCTCCAAAAGGAAACAGAGTAGGCCCAGAAGCTATCAATCTATCTTGCTTATCATACACCATAAATTCCCAGTTTTTCCCAGGCAATCTTTTCTCTACCAACCTGTTTCTATGATCGTAAACATATTGATAACATAATCCTGTTAATTTTTGCTCTGTTATAGTCCTAATTTCAGAAGCCAGAGGAGGCAAAACATAGCTTAGATTGCCAAATTGATCATAAACATAATAGGTATCATAAGCCTTATATCTATTTTGCCCTCCAATAATACCAAAGAGAGTAAACTTTCTTTTAAGAACTACTCTGCCCTCCTTATCCTTAAATATTTCTGTCGTACTTTCTTTTCCAGAATATGAAGTCCAATCCTCATCTTTTATTACACTTTTGTAAAGAGTGTTTACGGCATGATAATTCACTGTTGTTCCATATTGAAGTGAAGGAACATAAGCCCTAAAACTATTGTTCCATACAGCATTGGCTCTAAATAACCGAACATTATCCTGGCTATCGTTATATAAATATTCCTGTTTGACAGTACGATCGCTTCCTGTAGCGGGAACAGCCAATGCCCAAGCTTCTCCTGGAGATGACTGCTTTAATACCCTATTCAAAGGAGAAGCTTCATAATATTTCTCACTAAAAGGTTTCGCAGTCGTCTCAAAAGTCGGATTGCCACTTCCTGTTCCTGAACTGTAAAAAGTTGATTGGCCTGATATGGCATTAGCATCATAATTAAGACTGGCACCCTGGCCTACAAAAGGAAGATATTCTTTGGCAGGACGACCATAAGCATCATATTCCATTGGAACAATAATATCCTTGCCTGTTGCAGATTCTCCATAGGCTCGTTGCTGTATCGGTCTTCCTAAACCATCATAATAAGTAATAGTAATAGCTTTTGATATTGTGGAGAGCGTATCACTATCTCTGTAAATTGTTTTCTGAATATAATTTTGATCCTGGCTTTGCCCAAAGACCGTTATACAAGAAAGTATCTGTACTAAAAATAATATCTTTTTCATATCTAGTTTTGGGTTCTGTAATGGTATTTATTTTGTGAAATCATCTTGCCGTCATTATCCTTTATCGACTTCAATCTTCCTAAAGAATCGTATTCATAAGTAGTCTTATAGCCTTTTTCATCAGTTGTTGTACTAATGCCAATCAACGGTTTATAAGTAATTGAAGTCATCATATTCGAAGGGAGACTATTTCTTAAAGTCGTTAATGCCGTAAGCAATTCTGCCTCAGTTCCTGAATTAGATTTTTGCTGAACCGTAGAAATTAGGTTCGCTGGAATAGCATCATAATTGACATTCATAATTCTAGCTATAGGATAAGTTTGATTGTACCCCCAAATAACAGAAACAGGGAATTTATTTTCTTCAGTATACTGAAGAATGTTGCCTTTAGCATCATATTTATCATAAGTAATTTTTTTCTCTAACCCAACACCAGCTCCATTTTCACCTTTTTGCCGATATAAAAATTTTGGAAGCAATAGATTACTTGTTGTAGCATCACTAACATAAACTGTTTTATCTTCTGATATTTTTACATCATTCCTATATTTTTCAACTTTTACAGGCCTGCCTATTACATTTTTAGTTACCAAGGCACTCATGTAAGGTTCCGTTGATAATTCTGGATCATTAGCATAAAAGAACTTGTTCTTAATAGTACCATCAGAAGCTGTTACCTGTTCTGTTTTAACAACTCCATTGTTGTTATAAGTAAAGTCCTTATTAATTTCCAGAGTCTGGCTCTGACCTAAAGCGTACTGGTATATAGTTTCCTTAGTTTTAAGGAAATTTTTAAGTTCATACTTTTTTACAACGTTAATCAAATGACCCAGATTGTTATTCTCATCTTGTGTACGTATAGGACTGGTAACCGGTTTAATATATTGATATTGTCCATAGGTGTTATCAGTATACTCATTCTTACTTTTCTTTAATAATTGATTTGTTTCATCATAAATCAATTCTTCAAGAAGCTGCCCTCTTTTATAACCATTATCAGTAAAAATTTCAGATTCAATACCACTATTTGAGATTATAAAATCAGCCATGCAGGCATTGCTCACTAAGCTTGTGGTCACATTTCCATCTTGCGGATATAATCTTAAAATATAATCCTTAAAATCCTGGACTTCATTCGTTGTGAAATATGATTCTATTCTACCATTACCAATTTCTTTTTCCACAACTTTAGAATACCCTACATACGATCCGGAAGTAATATCTTTATTAACATTACTCTTACCAAATATTTTCCAATGAAAAATATCTGGGGTTATGGTTGTTGAAGTTGCCGTTGGCGGAATAGCACGCGTATCAACATTGACATTAAAAAATTTAATTTCCGGATGTCCAAAATAAGGCATGGAAGATAAACTACCCGATGATTTACCTGAATCGTTTAGATAAGTATATTCTATACTTCTGGCTACATTTCCATCACTTAAAGTTTGTTTCTGTATTCTTACACCGCCTCCTTTTATATTTTCTCCCATAAACTGGAATTGATTGCTTTCATAAAAAAACTCAGAGAAACCACCTGTAGGAAATGTGATTTTATTTAACGACCAGGCTTTTGCATACTCATTTGCCTCCCTGTTAAAATAACCATCAATTATGTTTGGGGTTTTATTAGGCACAGGAAAAGGCACCAAACTCTTTTCAAAATTATTCGGATAATAATATAATTTTGGTCTAGGCTTTAAGGAAAGCATCTGTTGACGACTAGTAACATCAGCGGAGTTATTATAAAAACCTAAAAAGTCGATAGCAAAAGATTGAACAGGTGGTAACTTAATATCTTCGATATAACCAAATTTATAAGAAGGCTTCCCATTTTCTTTAACGGCAGTCAGTTTTAATCTTTTGTAACGATAAGGGTTAAATACACCATCCGGATTAAATTCTCCCACTCCATAATTTGAAACAAAGTAATCATACGAAAAATCAATAGTTTTTATGATCTCATTTTTATTGTTTTTGACGATAATCTGAGTTATAAAATCTCCGTTAAATAAATCTTCGCGTTGATTTGCTATACCCGATACATATCCACCTTCGTTATTGTATTTGTATTCAATTGTGCCTTCATCAAAAACAATTCGCTTCAGTCGTTTTTTCTGTACATCCGCTTTTTTATTTTCATAAAAATTGTAGGTATCAATATCTGCCTGAGTCCAGTAAAAACATGGATACTGATAAACAGCAGACTCGGAAGCTTTCATATAATTATATGATTTTTGTAAAGATCTTTCTAACTGATCATTTTGAGCATTCGTCAAAGAATAAACATTCTTCCATGGATTAGAATGTGTTATGTCATATTCAAAATTAATTTTCTTTCCTGTATTGGTATCTTCAATTTGTGATATATGCCAAGCCGATATAGCAGCTGGATTAGGGTTCAAAAGCGCACTATATCCTATGTTATAATATTCTCCTAAAGAACTTTTAGGAAAATTTATCGCTAAATCATAATCATTAAATATATATTTGATTCCTTCTTTTGATGTCAAAGTTATAGAAAAGAAATCCTGGGTTGGGAAATCATAACATTTACTAACCGATCCATCATTATTCCTAAAGCCCAACTGACTATCAAAAAGCTGTTTCCCCTTTACAGCCGTAATTTTTGTACCTTTTGGATTAATTTCTACTGGAGTATTTATATTTTGAAAGAAAAAATTCGTACTAAATTCAGGTGAATAAAAATTATACTGGTCAGGTATAAAATCAATCGTCCTGTCATTTACTGTCAAATGTCTATTAAGCGATTGGTTTAAAAAATAACCTATCTTACCATATCTTTGTTGTCTTATATTAACATCATGATTCAATTCTTGCTGTGTCGAAAATGTATATCCAGAATTAGGTACGCTATTATAGCCAACCGAATTAAAATCATTTCCACCATTGATATTTCTGGTAATAACACATTGGGATAGGCTCCATCCCAATCCTACATCTGAAGCCACTTGGTCTACTTTAATACCTCCCGTATTGTAGGATAAAGCAATAGGAAAAGTTATATTACCACTTTTAATTGTGAAAACAGGCACATCAACATCTGCCTTACCTGTATATTTTTTTATTTTATTTAGTTCTATTTTTTCAAATGAAGCTACATCAGGATTTGAATTTGTAAAATTCAGGTCCAAATTATTTATATCTTCTTTATTGGTTTGTGCTCTTGATACCATCGTAAGCATCAATAAGAGAATTGAAAGTTTAATTTTCATGTCTTGAACTTTAGTTCTTATTAATTGTCTTTATTACTTTTATTCCGTCGTTTTGAACATTTGTCCTGATTTCAATTATATAAACTCCTTCAGGAAATGCTCCTAAATCAACCGGAATCATGTTGTCTTTAACTGCAAAACTTTGCATTAATCTTCCTGAAAGGTCAAAAATATTGCAGGTCCCTTTTTCATAATCATAACCTACCACAATATTTGTAAACTGCTGTGTTGGATTTGGAAATGCTTCAATCATGTTGCCTTTTTCCTTTTTCTTATCTTTATCTTTAAGTTTTACAACCCAAAAATCCTGGCTTCCTATGCTACTATATCTATCTTTGGACGGTTTTCCATTTGAAGTACCTGCAAGAAGATACCCCCCATCACGAATCTCAATTACTTTTCGTAAAATGTCTTCACCTCCGCTACCTACAGTTTGTGTCCAAAGTTCTTTTCCGTCACTGCCAATTTTGATTGCAACATAATCATTGATTCCTTCCTTTTCTTTCTTCTTATTATTGCCAATGATTTCACTTTGGGCATATCCTCCCAGCAATAAGGTTCCATCATTATTTTCCACCATAGAAATTAAAAAATCAACATTACCTACATTATACGTTTTTTGCCAGATTTCTTCTCCTCCTTCTGCTAGTTTTACTACCCAAAAATCTGTACCGTTTTGATTGCTAACATTTTTATTGCTTGTTGGTCCTGAATTAGAATTTCCTGCTGCTACATAATTGCCATCCTTGGTCTGGCATATAGCATACAGTTGATCATCTTTATCTCCTCCATAGGTTTTCTGCCATTCAGTAGCTCCATCTTTATCTAATTTTACAATCCAGTAATCTCCTGATCCGTGACAACTTTCCGTTTTATTACCTGATTCAGGCGAATTAGAATAGCCGCCAAGTATATAACCACCATCACGTGTTTGCTGAATACTTCTTAACATATCAGAGTATTGTCCTCCTAAAGTTCTCTGCCATTCTATTTTTCTTTTGCTGTCTAATTTTATTACCCAATAGTCAAGACTACCAAAACCAGCTTCTGACTTGCTATACAGGCCACTTTTCCCTTCCTCTTTAACTGAACTTTTTCCAGAACTTGAAGAACCTCCTATAATATAACCACCGTCAGAAGTTTGAGAAATACTATGCAATTCATCCTGTCCTTTTCCTCCAAGTGTCATTTGCCATTCTTCATTTCCTTTAGCATTAAGCTTGATAATCCAATAATCATACAGTCCCTTATTGGTATCTTTTTTCTGTGCTCCTTTTGCAGATTCAGAAGAACCACCTAAAATATAACCGCCATCATTTGTTGGCTTTATACTTCTAAGCAAATCAGCTCCGGAGCCTCCAAAACTTTTCTGCCATTCAAGCTCCCCTTTTCCATTCATTTTCCAAATCCAATAATCGAGATTTCCTTGATTTTCTTCTGTTTTATTTCCTGTTTTATTTGATAAGGAACTGCCAGCAAGTATATACCCATTATCTGGGGTAGCAATGGCATCAAAAAGATAATCAGCTTGTTTACCTCCATAAGATTTTTCCCAGAGAATGTCTTGAGAATAAGTTGGAGAGCAAATACCTAGAGTAAGTATCGCGAGGATACAATAGTAATTACAAAATTTTACATGCATAAAATACTATAAGTTAAGGTTTGTTAAATTTTGTTAAAGATATGGTTTTTTGGCGTTTAAAAAAATATAACAAACTTTTAATTATAATTGCATTATTTAGTTAAAACAATAAAATTTTGTATTTTAAAAATGTGAAAAACAAAGAAAATATGAATACAATTTCCAAAAAACAAACATTAATCATAGCTATTAATAATTTAATTATGAGTGACTTCCATTATATTTAATTATTACAGTATTTATTCTGATATATTTTTTGGAAGATTGTCAGGCTTATCATTACTATTATTATAAAAATCTTACACCTCTACGTATTTAGCAAAACCACCTAGGTTCATAACCTAGTATTCCAAAATACATTTATCGAATCATATCAATCAAATTCTCATTCATAACTGTCATATACTTTTTTCGTATTGCCATATCTATAACAAAAAACAATCTTTGGCTTGTTATAATCAACTTATGAAAATGCATTAAATACTAAATACTAATTTTTTTTTAATAAGTGCCTCTGCAAGTTTCTTCATAAACTTTAGGTTTAGTTAATACAAAATAAAGCCCGGAGGCACTTTAAAAAACGTTCGATTGAAAATTCACAGTTATATATAATTACACACAGAATAGAATGAAGAATATAAGAATATAAGGTAAGAATAGCTGCTTGCGTAATTTTTTTCAGATTAGTTTATTTTGATTAACAGCAATTATAACTTATAAAAAGATGAAGAGCAGCTTTCTTTAACTACTATAAAGTGCTTCCCTGCTTTTTTCATGGTTTAGTTTTATGAATACGGGAAGTACTTTTTAAATAATTACGACCAAACACTTTGGAAGATAAAGACCTCTTATAATCAACAACGGGATTTACCATACGGGGGTATAGATTTAAATTTCGTTAGTTGGAGTCAAAATTATAAGAGTTCGGGCTAAGATGTTAAGGTTGCTCTCCGAACATTTTTCATAAAAAATTTTAATCATCATAGTTTATTAAATGAAAAATTATTGCGTTATACAGAGTCAAAAAAATGGAGAGCGCCTTACTTTTTAGCATAAGACTCAATGAAAAAGAAAAATACGCCATACGGATATGAACCACATCATTCTGTTATGGCTTTTATATATACTAAAAATTTCAACAATATAGCGCTGTGATAGCGCCTGTTTAACTTTAATCAAATATACTTAGAATGAAAAATTTTACCCAACCCCATCGGAAGAAATTCCGAACCAAGCAATGGCTCACATTGCTGTATTGTATGGGCATGGGCATTTTTCTGTATGCCTACTCAGGACCAGAAATGCTACAGCCTCAAAAAACAACTGCTACAGCAGGTACACTAGCCTATTGTACACCAGCAGGAACAGGAACCAGCTACTTTATTAAGGACTTTACCACTACAGGTGGTTTTCTTAACATTATAAACACTAACTCCGGAATAGGAAGCGGAGGTTATTCAAATGCTACTACAAAAATTGTACGTCAGTCAGCCGGAGGTTCATTTGACTTTTCGGCAGTCTATAGCTCAGGAACTTATGGTTTAGCCATATGGATTGATTGGAATGGCAATACAACTTTTGAAGCTTCAGAAAGAATTTTTAACACAACGTCATACGGTTCTTCAGCTACAGGAACAATTACAATTCCTGCAGGTACTGCCAATGGCAGCTACCGTATGAGAGTCCTGGCCGACTACAATAAGTCAAATCCGGACAATCCATGCGGTTTTAATTCAGGAAACGGAGAAGCAGAAGATTATACCTTAGAAGTCGGTGACCCGCCAACATGTATGCCGCCAACAGCTCTTGGTGCCGGAAACGTTACATTTAATTCAGCTCAACTTTCATGGATGAGTGAAGGATTCCTATTCGATGTAGAATACGGTCCTTCAGGTTTTGCATTAGGTAGCGGTACACTTGCTTCATCTGTGGCAAATCCGTATACTCCTGGCGGACTTACAGCAAATACGATGTATCAGTTTTATGTACGTACTGATTGTGGAGGCGGCGATAAAAGCATATGGTCTGGCCCATACAGCTTTTACACCGGCTATTGTCTTCCGGTTGCTACCTCTACAAGTTACTTTATAAAAGATTTTATAACAACAGGTGGAATAAGCAATATCAACAATACTAATTCCGGTATTGGAACAGGCGGTTATACCAACAATTCTGGCAACGCTTCTATGAAAGTAAGTTACTTCGAAGGTGGCTCGGTCAACTTCAGTGCAGTTTACAGTGGTGGTTCCGGTTTTGCTATTTGGGTAGACTGGAACAATAACATGTCATTCGACACTGACGAAAGAGTATTCAATACTACGGCATATGGTTCTTCGTCTACAGGAAGTATTGCCGTTCCTGCCGGAACTCCTGTGGGTAACTACAGAATGAGAATCCGCATGGATTATAATAACAACAACCCTTCTGATGCCTGCGGATTCAACTCAGGTAACGGAGAAGCAGAAGATTATACTTTTGAAGTAATACCAACACCATCTTGCTTGCCTCCAACAGACCTTGGAGCAGGAAATGTGACCTTTACATCGGCACAATTTTCCTGGTTGGGCGACGGAACTGTATTTGACGTAGAATATGGACCTGCAGGATTTACCAGAGGTACAGGAATTATGGCTTCTTCTGTTGGAAATCCATATGATGTTACAGCACTGACTCCTGAAACTTCCTACGAATACTATGTGCGTAAAAGTTGTGGGGCAGATAACAAAAGTGCGTGGGCAGGACCTTTCCGATTCTATACAGGCTACTGTGTTCCGGCTGCAACATCTACAAGCTATTTAATAAAAGATTTTACTACTACGGGTGCAATCACCAATATCAATAACGTAAATTCAGGTATTGGAACTGGTGGTTATTCAAACCATACTACAATGAAGGTAAGACACTACGAAACCGGAGTTGTTAACTTTAGCGCAGCTTACAGCGGCAGTTCAGGTTTTGCAATGTGGATTGACTGGAACAAAAACATGGCTTTTGATGCCGACGAAAGGGTATTTAATACGACTTCCTATGGCTCATCTTCAACAGGAAGCTTTACTATTCCTGCCGGAACGCCTGTTGGCGAATACCGCTTAAGAATCCGTATGGATTATAACAATAGTAATCCTTCAAATGCATGTTCATTTAACTCCGGAAATGGAGAAGCAGAAGACTATACTCTTGAAGTAGTTACACCTCCAACATGTATGCCGCCAACAGAATTAGGAGCTGGAAATATAGTATATACAACAGCACAATTTTCATGGATGAGCGAAGGAACCGTATTTGACATTGAATATGGACCTGCAGGTTTCACGCAAGGAACCGGAACTATCGTTTCTTCTGTTGCTAATCCATACAATGCTACAGGATTAACACCAGATACTGCATACCACTACTATGTGCGCAGAGATTGCGGTGCGGGCGATAAGAGTCCATGGGCCGGACCTTTCCGTTTCTTTACCGGGCCATGTAAGCCTGTGGCAAATACGACAAGTTATTTTGTAAAGAACTTTACAACAACTGGCGGCTTTATAAACATCAACAATCTGAATACAGGTTTTGGTACCGGAGGTTACTCCAACTATACAGCCATGAAAGTACAACAATTTACAGGCGGAACTGTAAACTTTAGCGCTGCATACAGCAGCGGTTCCGGATTTTCAATCTGGATTGACTGGAACAACAACATGACCTTTGAAGCTTCTGAAAAAGTATTCAACACTACAGCCTATGGTTCAGCTGCTACCGGAACTATTACTGTTCCAGCTGGCACACCTCTGGGCAACTACAGAATGAGAATAATGATGGATAACAATACAAGTAATCCAAACAACCCTTGTGAATTTGTTGAATATGAAGATT
>NZ_MKVG01000010.1:0-43992 GCF_001899155.1 Flavobacterium sp. 38-13 | reverse complement strand
TACAACGGCACAGCTTTCCTGGATGGGTGAAGGAACCGTATTTGATGTGGAATATGGTCCTACAGGTTTCACGCAAGGAACAGGAACACTAATGTCTTCTGTAGGAAATCCTTATGATGCTACAGGATTAACATCAGATACTAATTATCAATACTATGTGCGTAGAGATTGTGGTTCCGGAGATAAGAGTCCATGGGCTGGACCATTTAGTTTCAGAACCGGATACTGTCTTCCAGCTGCTACATCTACTTCTTACTTTATCAGAGATTTCTCTACTACAGAAGGATATGTAAACATTAGCAATACAGGTACTGCAATAGGAACCGGAGGTTATTCCAACTTCTCAACCTTAAAAGTACAGCAATCTGAAGGCAGAACAATCAATTTTAGCGCAGCATACAGCGGTGGTTCCGGTTTTGCTATCTGGGTAGACTGGAACAAAAACATGGCTTTTGATGCTGACGAAAGAGTATTCAATACTACAGCCTATGGTGCATCATCTACAGGAACTATTACTGTTCCCGCTGGAACTCCAATAGGAAGCTACAGAATGAGAATCCGTATGGACTACAACAACAGCAGTCCTTCAGACGCTTGTGGATTTAATTCAGGAAATGGAGAAGCAGAAGATTATACACTTGAAGTAATTGCTGTGCCATCTTGTATACCTCCAACAAATCTAAACATTGCAAGTATGACTCCAACAACGGCACTTCTTGCCTGGACGAGCGACGGAACATTGTTTGATGTTGAATACGGACCAAATGGATTTACACAAGGCACAGGAACTACACGTACCGGTGTAACAAGCCCATACAGTGTTACAGATTTAACTGCAGATACTGCTTACCAGTTCTATGTGCGCAAAGACTGTGGTTCCGGAGACAAGAGCCTTTGGGCTGGACCATTCCGTTTTACGACTGCTTATTGTACGCCTGCTGCAACCTCAACAAGCTATTACATTAGTAGTTTTACGACTACCGGTGGAGCAACAAACATAAACAATACAGGTACAACTATTGGAACCGGAGGTTATTCTAACAATACTGGAATGAAAGTACAGCAGTATGAAGGTGCTTCTGTTGATTTTAGTGCAGCTTACATTGGTAGTTCTGGTTTTGCAATCTGGATTGACTGGAACAATAACATGACTTTTGAGTCATCTGAAAGAGTATTCAACACTACTGCTTATGGTGCTGCTGCTACGGGAACTATTACCGTTCCGGCGTTGACACCTGTAGGAAACTACAGAATGAGAATCCGTATGGATTATAACAACAGCAACCCAACTGATGCCTGTTCGTTTAATTCAGGAAATGGTGAAGCAGAAGATTATACTTTTGAAGTTATCACTCCACCATCCTGCCCTGCTCCAACAGGAGGAATTGCAGGAAGCCTGACAACTGCAACAGCACAATTATCATGGACAAGTTCTGGAACTTTGTTCGACATTGAGTACGGACCAAGAGGATTTACACAAGGTGCAGGAACTATGGCTTCGGGGGTACCTAACCAACACACCATTTCAGGACTTTCAGCCAATACTGCTTATCAATTCTATGTACGCAGAGATTGTGGTTCCGGAGACAAGAGCACATGGGCTGGACCATTTGCATTCAGAACTGCTTGCGGAACACAAACGGTTCCTTATCTGATTGATTTTGAAGATGCAACTACACCTGCATTGCCAGCTTGTACTTCAAGTCAAAATGCCGGAACGGGTAACAACTGGAAAACAGACAATATCAACAGAGGTGGATTCAACTCTAAAGTACTGAATTACAGTTACAATTCTTCAAATCCGGCTAATGCGTGGTTCTATACTAATGGTGTACAACTGGAAGCGGGAACTAACTATACGCTGAAATTCCAATATGCTAACAGTGGTAATACTACTTATGTAGAAAGTGTGAAAGTTAACATCGGAACTGCTGCAGATTTTAATGCGATGACAAGGAATTTAGCTGATTATCCGTCTATTGTAAACGACTCTCAGTTAGAATCGTCTACTACTTTTACAGTAGAAGCCAGCGGTATATATTATTTAGGTTTCAATGCTTATTCAATCACAGACAGGGCTCAGATTTATATAGATAACATCTCTGTTGATGTTTCTTTATCTAATCCTGATTTTGATGCGGCATCCTTTAAGGCATATCCAAACCCGGTTAAAAATATCCTGAATCTGTCTTATGACAAAAACATCAGCGATGTTGCCGTATTCAACCTTATCGGACAGCAAGTGATGACAAGAACAATAAACAATGACAAAGGACAAATTGATATGTCTGGTCTGCCAGCCGGTACTTATATGGTTAAAGTAACTGCTGATAATGCCATGAAGACTATCAAGATAATCAAACAAGATTAATAATTGGATTAAGTTTAGGTTTCTTTTAAATCGGGCATATAGCAGATAGAGATAGAAATAGGGCTTCTTGTTCTATATATGCCCAAATTATTAAGATCGCGGTGGTAGTAGATCTTAATGTCCAGAAACACTCCAGGTTTTCCTGGAGTGTTTTTTTATTAAGAGGTTATTTTCCTAATGAGTAAAAAAAATGCGTACTTTAAAAAAGTACGCATCAATTATAAATTGGTAATTTCTTCTTTTAACTGAAAATATTTGCCAGCATTTCTTTCATCAAATCACCGGGCGGTAACCCATTGGCTCCAACTCCCTTACTTTTAACATCAATATCCCGAAGAGAAGCCACAATATGGCTCACTTTTTTCATTGGGTAATTCTTAATAGCCACATCATATTCCTTCACAAAAAAAGGGTTAATACCTAAAGCAGAAGCAACGCTTTTTGGACTACGATCTTTCAAACCATGGTATTTGAGCAATTGGACAAAAAAACCAAAAGTCTGGCCTACTGTTAACACCAGTGGATTGTCTTTCGGATTGTCTGCAAAATATTGTGCTATCTGATAGGCTTTTTTTACGTTACGCTCGCCAATCGCCTTACGGAGTTCAAATACATTAAAATCTTTGCTGAAACCAATATTTTCTTCAATCACTTCCGGTGTTATGGTACTGCCTTGTGGTAAAATAATGGCTAATTTATCCAATTCATTGGCTATTTTACTTAAGTCTGTACCTAAAAAATCAACCAACATTGCCGCAGCTTTAGGCTCAATATTTAATTTTTTTCCGACCAATACCCGCTTTAGCCAGTCGCCTACCTGATTTTCATACAGTTTCTTGCTTTCATATACAAGACCGGTCTTATCTAAAAACTTGGTCAGTTTCTTTCTTTTGTCTAGCGTTTTATATTTATAGGCAATGACCAGCACTGTCGTAGGCATCGGATTTTCAGCATAACTTTCCAGTTTGTCAATGCTTCGCGAAAGTTCTTGAGCTTCCCTTACAATGACTACCTGACGTTCGGCCATCATTGGATAACGTTTTGCCGTAGAAACTATATCATCAACAGATACATCCCTTCCATACAGCACGGTCTGATTAAAACCTTTCTCATCTTCAGAAAGAAGGTTTGCTTCCATATATTCCGTAAGCTTATCGATATAATAAGGTTCCTCGCCCATCAGGAAATAAATTGGCTTGATGTTTCCTGCCTTAATATCATTGACAATTTTTACAACCTCATCCACTGCTTTTATATTTGGTATTTATCAAAAACCAAAAATAAGGCTTTAATAGCAGAACTATCAAAAAAAATACAAAAGCTCACATTATTTGTATTTGAGTTTTTTTTGGGGGATTAGACCTATTCTCAAATCCTTTTAATGATTATATAAAAAAAGAACTTATTGCCAAAACAGCAATAAGTCCCAAATCCATGACAGTGTAGGTGGCTGCCAGCTAAAACGATGATATTATCTGAGGTTGTGGTGAGTGCGAACGGACAAAATTGTGCCCGTTCCCACTTCTTCCTTTTTTAAAACACCATCTACAAATATCCGCAATTTTAATGTTGAAGCAGCATCTATTCCTACTCCATTCGCTGAAAAATTTACTACACTTGCATTTTCCGGCAGAGCAATTTCCAAACTTGTCCAGGTAGCCACGCCCAGGCCCGATACTGTAGTCTGGTTGGAATCATATCCATATAAAAGATGGCTGAGTGTTGAACCAGAAGAAGTTTCCGCTTTCAAAACCAATGTATGTGTAGATGCATTTGGTATATTTTCCGAACCTCCATCATCCTTGGAACATGCCGTAAAAGCGAGCGATATCATAGTCAAAATAAGCAAACTAGTAATTTTCTTTTTCCTTTTTTTCATAGTTGAATTAATGATTTTAATCTTTAAAGATTTGTTTCAGATAAATCTATCTTTGGGTTAAAACAGAATTCTTTTTCAAAATTAAAATCAGAAATGCGAACAGAATTGTATCAGAACGACATCAGGCCAATTCTTCAATATAAATAAAGGAGGCACTTTCAGAACCCAGGCTGGATTGCTTGACAAATTCATAAGGAGAAAGGCCGGAAAATAATTTAAAATCTTTTATAAAATGAGACTGATCTGAATACTCAAGATCATAGGCCAATTGGGTAAGGCTCCCATAATCTGTCAAAGACAGGGCCGGTAATGACTTTTCAAATTTTGCAACCCTGGCAAATTTTCGGGCAGACACACCCACATTTTGTTTGAACCTGCGTTGCAGCTGCCGTTCAGAAATCTGATAGTGAGAAGCAATTGTTGCCAGATTTTTTTCATTATCTAAACGATCTGCCCAATTTCCAAGGAAAAGATGGTCAATAACCACATCACCTTTTGATTTCGATATTCTTTTATAAAAATATTCGCTGAGTATCGAAACTCTTTCAAGGTGATTTTTAGCGTTTAATAATAAAACTGGGATTTCAGTCTTGTCCAGGAGCTGGATATCAGGCGTCTGATTGGTCAGTTCAGCAGCATTTATACCAAAAAGGAAATGTAAAGCATGCGGTTGGAAACTTACCCCAAAATGAGAAAAATGACTCTCCCAATAAGCATCAGTTGGCTGAGTATCTACGCCGCTCAAATAACATATGGGCTTTATAGTGCCTTGGGCATCTTTGATAGGCGAAAATGAACAAATATCCTGAAAAACAAGTCGTGGATAACGGTCAGCAAAAGAACGGATATGCAAAGCTTCTGTAGCCGATGTGCAAACATCATAACTCCAGAAATAACGGATCCAGTTTTTAAGGGCCGGATGTACGGGATATTGCTTATAATTCATAGTCCTGAATCCTCATTGCTTACAAATTGGCAGAATACAATTAATACATCAATGCTTCAATATTCTTCTGAATATTACTTATTTATTACATTCTACATCCTATTTCAATGCCAAATGTACAAATATTTAAGATTGAAAATAGCAGGCAAAAAAAGTTCATAAATCCAATCCTTAAGATTTGATTAAAGTAGTCATAAGCTCTCAATTAAAATTCTCCTGTTACGTTAAATCTGAAAGTAACCTTCATAATCTTAAATTATGTCTAAAAAAATCGTGCTACTATATATTGTCTGCAATGCAATAGCGACTTATGCCCAACAAAACGTAACAGATTCTATCCCGGTCTTAAAACCAGACAGCCTGAAATTTAACTACAAATCCTTAATTATACCGGGAGCCCTGATAGGATATGGTGTTATTGGACTAGAAAGCGACTGGCTCAAAGGATTTAACTCTGAAATCAAAGAAGAAGTTAATGAAGATATTGATAAAAAAATAACCATAGATGACTTTACGCAATATGCCCCTTTTGTATCTGTGTATGGTTTAAATGCTTTAGGAATCAAAGGAAAACACAACTTCAAAGACCGTTCTATTATTTTAGGCACATCTTATCTGCTAATGAGTGGAACAGTATTAAGCCTCAAAGGCATCACCAAGGTTGAAAGGCCTGATGGAAGTTCCAACAACTCTTTTCCTTCCGGACATACAGCTACTGCCTTTGCCGGGGCTGAATTTTTATGGCAGGAATATAAAGATGTCTCCATATGGTATGGTATTACAGGCTATGCGATAGCTACAGGAACCGGGCTATTCCGTATTTACAACGATCGTCACTGGCTTACTGATGTTGCTGCCGGAGCCGGAATAGGAATCCTCAGTACCAAAGTAGCCTATTGGCTCCATCCTTACATCAAAAGAACATTTTTTGGAGAAAAGGAAACCAAATCTACAGTAATGATGGCTCCATTCTATAATGGAAAACAGTTGGGATGTGGATTCGTAATGAATTTTTAAACCAGAATTTTGTTACTTTGCATTCATGCAGCAACTCAATTTCAACTCCTATGATTTTCGGTTTAGGAATACGGAAGGACGGATTTCCATATTTGACGAAATCCGAAAAAAGTTTATTATCCTGACACCGGAAGAATGGGTTCGTCAAAACGTAGTACAATACCTGCTGCAGGAAAAAAAATATCCGAAATCGTATATTAACGTAGAAAAGGTCATCAAAATTAACGGACTTGTAAAACGTTATGACGTAGTAGTCTTCCAACCCAATGGCAAATTATTTCTGTTAGTAGAATGCAAATCAACAGATATTGTCATAAACCAAACCACCTTCGACCAGATTGCCCGTTATAATATGGTACTGGAGTCGGAATATTTAATGGTAACAAATGGACTCAATCATTATTTTTGCCAGATGGATTATCAAAACGAAAAATATAATTTTCTAAAAGAACTTCCTGCTTTCAATTAGATGAAGCAAACAACAGTCATGAAAAAAACAGCAATCGTCATACTCAACTGGAACGGAAAAAAACTGCTTGAGGAATTTCTGCCTTCCGTTGTGCGATTCTCTTCCGAGGCCACTATTTATGTAGCTGATAATGCCTCATCAGACGATTCTGTTACTTTTATAAAAAATACTTTCCCGTCTGTCAAAATTATTCAAAATACAGACAACTTTGGTTTTGCCAAAGGTTACAATCAGGCACTCCGGTTTGTAGAAGAAGAATATTATGCCCTGGTGAATTCTGATATTGAAGTAACCGAAAATTGGCTGACACCTGTAATCGATTTATTTGACAGCGAACCCGAAACAGCTATCATCCAGCCCAAAATATTAGACTACAAAAACAAGCAAATGTTTGAATATGCCGGTGCCGGTGGCGGATTTATTGACAAATACGGTTTCCCTTTCTGCAGAGGAAGGATATTCCAGACATTGGAAAAAGATAAGGGTCAATACAATGATACTATTGATATCTTTTGGGCTTCCGGTGCCTGCTTTTTTATACGTAAAGAAATCTACAGAAACTTAGATGGCTTTGATGAAGACTTTTTTGCCCATCAGGAAGAAATTGATCTTTGCTGGCGTGCTTTCAATCAAAATCTAAAAGTAAAATATTGTGGAAAATCTACAGTATACCATGTGGGCGGTGCGACTTTAAAAGATTCAAATCCACATAAAACATTCCTTAATTTCCGCAATTCGCTTTGGATGATGCTCAAAAATCTGCCAAAAAATAAGCTCTTCCCTGTCCTTTTCCTGCGGCTTGCACAAGATGGGCTTGCCGGAGTTAAATTTATGACGGAAGGTAAGTTCTCCCATCTGTGGGCAATCCTCAAAGCTCATTTTTATTTTTATTTAAAATTTTTCCGATTCTTAAACAAAAGAGAATCAAAACAATACGACAATTACTACAAAATCAAAAGCATCACCTACCACTATTTTGTCAAAAAAGGCAAGATTTTTGAAAACAAATTTTAACAATAGTTTATACTTGTTAAACTTGAAACCCTATTTTTAATCCTTAAATTTGTTAAAATTTTAAAACCGAAACCTATGAAAAAAGTCATTTTTATACTTTCGATTGCAGCATTCACGCTGACTTCGTGTGGTTCAAAAAAGAAGATTGCTGAATTAGAAGCTAAAAACAAAGAAATTCAAGATTTACTAAACACTGCCACAGTAAAATTGAATACCTGTTTGACAGAGAGAGACGCATTGGCGCATCAAATCGATTTCCTGAAAAAGAACAATTCTGATTTGATCAACAATATGGGTAACCTGACTACCTTATCTTCAAAAGGAGCTGAAAATCTTGAAAAATCATTGGAGAGCCTGAAAGAAAAAGACTTAAAAATTACACGTCTTCAGGATGCCCTAACGAAAAAAGACTCTGTAACATTGGCTTTGGTAACCAGCTTAAAGAGTTCTGTTGGTATCAGTGATCCGGATATTCAGGTTAACGTTGAAAAAGGAGTGGTTTTCATCTCTATTGCAGACAAGCTTCTTTTCAAAAGCGGTAGCTATGTTGTAAGTGACAGGGCCAAAGAAGTATTGGCTAAAGTAGCTAAAGTAGTAAACAGCAAGCCTGATTTTGAATGTATGGTTGAAGGACACACTGATAATGTTCCTTATAAATCAAACGGAGTTTTGCTTGATAACTGGGATTTGAGCGTAAAACGTTCTACATCAATCATCCGTGTATTACAGGAATTGAACGTAAACCCAAAACAATTGATTGCTGCGGGAAGAAGCGAATACATTCCATTAGTTGATAATAATTCAGCTGAAAACAGATCGATCAACAGAAGAACCAGAATTGTGGTATTGCCAAAAATCGACCAGTTCTATGATATGATCGAAAAAGAAATGAAAAATATGACGGCAAAACAATAAGCCATCAGAATAAAGAGTAAATGAAAAAGCAGGCCCAAAAGCCTGCTTTTTATGTATCCCTAATTTTTTTTATTAATAACCAATTAAATATTTAAATTAAGAATAGCATATGGTATAAATCGTTATCACTAGTAGGATTCTTATTAATTGGTACTGCTAATTTAGCAATTATTTATCGCAACAGCCAAAATTTTGAGAAAAAACCCACACAGATTATAAAATATCTATACTTCCTTTCCCTTCTCTGACTACTACAGGTTCGCTTCCGGATAAATCGATTATGGTAGAAGCCTGATTATCGCCATAACCTCCGTCTATTACTACGTCCACAATATTTTGCCATTTCTCAAAAATCAATTCCGGATCGGTGGTATATTCTATCACATCATCATCATCATGAATGGATGTAGACACAATCGGGTTTCCTAACTGTTTTACAATTTCAAGCGCTATCGAATTATCAGGCACACGAATACCTACTGTATTCTTTTTCTTGAATTCCTTTGGAAGATTGTTATTTCCCGGAAGAATAAAAGTATACGGTCCCGGTAATGCCCTTTTCAATAATTTGAATGTAGAAGTATCGATCTGTTTCACATAATCAGAAAGGTTGCTCAAATCATGGCAGACAAATGAGAAATTAGCCTTTTCCAGTTTGATACCTTTGATTTTGGCAATGCGTTCCAATGCTTTCGTATTGGTAATGTCACATCCGAGTCCGTAAACCGTATCCGTTGGATAAATCACCAATCCTCCATCCCGAAGTACTTTGACCACTTTCGCGATTTCTTTTTCATTCGGATTCTGAGGGTATATTTTAATAAACTGAGCCATATGCTGTCATTTTATATTTAAAGTTAGTGATTTGGGGAACTTAAATACTTTGCGAGAAACTATTTCATGCAAAGCCGCAAGGACACAAAGTTTATCTTGAAACAAATAGCTTCGTATCTTATTTAAAGTTACGACAATATGTCAAGTCTTGCAAAACGAAGCAATAATTTCTTAATGCCTCCTACTTCAAATTTGATTTCTGCTTTTTTGTCTGCTCCGGCACCTTCAATATTCAGCACCTGCCCTTTTCCAAAACGTTCGTGCATCACAATATTGCCAACATTCAATTTAGTATCTGATGCTGAACTACCTGAACCTGTTGGCGGATTAGAAGCAACAGGTTTTAACTTTCGAATATTCAGATTAGGTGAAGGTTCGTCGTCATCGTATCTTTTTGGTGGTGTGCCATTAACCGGTTTTGACAACCTCAGCTTTGATTTGTCTACATCACCGAAAATATCCATGTCAATCATCGGCTTGTAACGATAATTGCTTTCTGCAGGGGTTAGATATTCTAAATATTCGCCCGTAATTTCATCTATAAATCGTGATGGCTCAGAATCCATTAATTTTCCCCAGCGATAACGTGACTGGGCATAGGTCAGATAAGCCTGGTGCTCTGCTCTGGTGAGTGCCACATAAAAAAGCCTTCTTTCTTCTTCCAATTCACTTCGTGTGCTGACACTCATAGCGCTTGGAAACAGGTCCTCTTCCATTCCCACAATAAAAACATACGGGAATTCAAGTCCTTTCGCCAGGTGAATGGTCATTAAGGCTACACGGTCATCATCTCCCGTATCTTTATCCAAATCAGTTGCGAGAGCAACATCTTCCAAAAATTCAGACAATGCTCCTCTTGCCCCGTCAACTTCTTTCTGACCTTCAATAAAATCTTTGATACCATTCAGCAATTCTTCAATATTTTCAAGCCTTGCAATACCTTCCGGTGTGCCATCTTTCTTCAGTTCCTGAATCAGTCCGGTCTTTTTGGTTACATGCTCGGCCAGATAAAATGCGTCATGGTTCTGGTCGATGACCTGAAAGCTCTTAATCATTGTGACAAAATCCTGTATCCTTGACTTCGTTCCCGAATTCAATTTAAGATCGATTTTGTCGATATGTTCCATTACTTCAAAAATTGAACGCTTGTAATGATTTGCTGCAATTGTCAGTTTTTCAACAGTCGTATCTCCTATTCCTCTGGCCGGATAATTAATTACACGTACCAATGCCTCTTCGTCCTTTGGATTGATAACCAACCTCAGGTAGCAAAGTACATCCTTGATTTCCTTTCTTTGATAGAAGGACAGCCCTCCATAAATCCTGTAAGGAATATCACGTTTTCTGAGAGCATCTTCCATAGCACGTGACTGCGCATTCGTACGGTACAAAATGGCAAACTGCCCGTTCATCATTTGAAGCTGCATCTTTTTTTCAAAAATCTCACTGGCAACAAATCTTCCTTCTTCACCATCTGTAAGGCTTCGGTGTACTTTTATCCTTGGTCCGTCAGCATTGGCAGTCCAAACCACCTTATCCAGTTTTGTTTTGTTCTTGTCAATAATAGAATTCGCCGCTTCTACAATATTTTTTGAGGAACGGTAATTCTGTTCCAAACGGTAGGTTTTTACTCCGTCATAATCCTTCTGGAAATTTAGGATATTGTTAATATTGGCTCCGCGGAAAGCATAAATACTCTGTGCATCGTCTCCAACAACACAAATATTCTGGAACCTATCTGATAAGGCACGTACAATCAAATATTGAGAATGGTTGGTATCCTGATACTCATCCACCAGAATATAACGAAAACGATCCTGATATTTTGCCAGAACATCCGGAAAACGAGTCAACAATTCATTCGTTTTCAACAGCAGGTCGTCAAAATCCATAGCACCGGCTTTAAAACAACGGTCTACATAATTTTGATAGATTTCACCCAGACGCGGTTTTTTTGACATGGCATCCTGCTCCTGCAATTCCGGATTATTAAAATAAGCCTTGACAGTTATCAAGCTGTTTTTATAAGATGAAATCCGTCCCAATACCTGTTTTGGCTTGTAAACATCTTTATCCAACTGCATTTCCTTGATAATGGCACCTATTAACCTTACGGAATCCTGAGAATCGTAAATCGTAAAGTTAGAAGGATAACCAAGCTTGTCCGCTTCTGAACGTAAAATTCTTGCAAAAACAGAGTGGAAAGTTCCCATCCAAAGGTTCTTTGCCTCACTCGATCCAACAATATCGGCAATACGCTTTTTCATTTCACGTGCTGCCTTGTTCGTAAACGTGAGGGCCAGGATATTAAAAGCATCAACACCCTGATGCATCAGATACGCAATACGAATGGTCAATACTCTTGTCTTCCCAGAACCTGCTCCTGCAATAATAATCATTGGCCCGTCTTTCTGAAGTACAGGCGCCTGTTGGGCTTCATTAAGCTGGCTTATATAATGCTGCATTTTTATTCTTTTTCTCTTGCAAAAATACGCATTTAGATTGTAGAAAAATAATTGGATTTTGGAAGAAAAACAGCAGATTATATCCCAATAATAATTATTCCGTTTTATCTATAGTTTTACGATTTTTTGAGTGGCAATTTCGTTATTCATAAATTCTATCCGAACAAGATAAGTACCTTGAGCAGCCTTTGACAAATCGATCATTTTACCGGTTCCTTTCAAAATTTCTTGTCCCAAAAGGCTAAAAACAGCATAGCCCTTCACCTCCTGATTCGTTTCTATTGCCACCACATTTCTTGTCGGGTTTGGCAAGAGGCTATAGACATTGGACTCAAACTTTTTTATATCAAGAGCCTGTCCTGTTCCCTGCAGGTATAACGAAACGGGGAAGTAACCTTCGCCTCCTACAAAAACAGCATCCGGTACTTCAATCTTAAAAGAATGCTGTCCGGCATTCAGATTACCTACAGAAATCTCCCTGATTGGAATAACAGAACCCGGACACCAGTTACTAAATGACTGCCATTGCTCTGGTGTTTTTGGTGCAGCTCCATAAATGCCGTTACCTTGTGTATTATAAATTCTATAAGGCTCACAAGTAGGTTCTCCGGGACGGTAAGTCAATACCGGAGTGCCGTCAAATGTGATATAATGTAATCTTCTATTGTATTCCTCTCCTCCGCTGTTAGCACCATGATTTGAAGTTATCAGATAAAATTTTGCATCTGTGATAGAATTAGGAAGGTTAAAATTTATTGTCCTAACAGTCTGACCTACAACATCGGTAGCATTTTCATTATAATTATTCAAATTCTTTTTGAAATTCAACGGAAGTAAAAAAGCAGGCAGCGAAGTTGTTGATGTACCCTCTGAAATAAGCTTTAAGGTTCCAAAAAATACATCATTCCTCCCGGAACATCCGGCAACCTGAGTATTTGCAGCATAAGGAACTCCAAAAACTTCCAATTCCATCCAAAAATCACAAGATGCATTTAAACCCGGATCATTTAATATTTGTGACAGATTATTTGCAGAAAAAGTATACGGAACTTCGTCCGGTTGCCTGTTTTTATTCATAAAAGGTGTGATAAACCTGCCTAATTCTATTCGTCTTACGTTATCAGGATTATAACTCACCAATCCTTTTGGAGCCAATACCAGATTCACATTTCCTATACGGTCATAATTATCACATGCCGCCTTAATTGTTACCTCAATAGTCATGGAAGATCCATAAGGCATCTGTAATCCTCCATTAATTCTTTTGGCATACAGATCATTTCTATGTCGAATAACACCATCGGGAGTCGGAAAATTTACGACTGCGGCATACCCGTCATAAAATAAAATCTCATCAAAAACAGTAAGTACATTTTGGGCTTGAACTTTTATTCCGGACAACATCAATAATCCGAAAGTTAAAAACAGTAGATTTTTTTTCATAAATTAATTTATTTTTAAATTCAAGTTATATTATAAAATATAAAAATACAAATATTTAAATAAAAATCAATTTTATAACAATTCAAAATAAAAACTATTTAACTGAACCTCTACGTATCAACTATACACTATCAACTATGCACTATCAACTAATAAATAAATAAACTATACTCAATTTATTCTATTTTTGCTTTCATTAAATAAATTCTATGGACACAACTAAAATAATTGAGCTGTTAAGCTATACATTACCTGCAGTAATAACAGGAGGCGTAGCTTTTTACTTTTTTAAACTACACACAAAAAACGAAGAAGGACGCCGCAGATATTTAATACAAAGAGATGCGCAAAAAAGTGCCCTTCCAATCCGATTACAGGCTTATGAAAGAATGGCCCTGTTTTTAGAAAGAATCAACCCATCCAACCTGTTAATCCGTATTGCACCAAATTCAAGTGACAAAATGGACTATCAAAATCTGGTTGTCATGCATATTGAAAATGAATTTGAACACAATCTTACACAACAGATCTATCTGTCAGACGAGTGCTGGACTATCATCACAACTGCAAAAAATGCCACAATCCAGATGATTCGAAAAGTAGCTTTAAATCCTGAAGTCGATACTGCCAATAAATTACGGGAAGCGGTGTTAAATGAATTGCTGGAAAAACAATCCCCTAGCAACAATGCGTTAGCCTATATAAAAGACGAAGTCGGCGGACTTTGGTAAAAATAAAAAAAGCCTCAAAATTTGAGGCTTTTTTCATATCTGGATCTGGCTCATAGTCTCGCTCTTGTTTTTAGCGTATTCATAGCCCTGATGCCACCAATCGTGCATCAACTTTTTATTAAACACCAATGGATTATCTGTCAACTTAGTGGGCGTATAATAAAAATTGAGCTTGACATTTTTAGCGGCTGCAGCCAACCTTCCAATAATAATATCTTTGCGTTCTACCTGATCAATAATTGTCCCGAACAAATCAATAGTGAGTGAGAATGGATTTTTTCCAATAACTTTTTCTGACGTATTCTGTTCTGTTTCCAATACGATGACATCTATTTCAGTTGCACCACGATTAATTGCTTCCTGTATCGGGATAACATTAGATATTCCACCATCGGCATATTCAAACCTGTTTTTAGTCACAAGACTCATAAACGGAATATAATTGCAGGATATCCAAATCCAATCGCAAAAATCTTCGTAACAGCATTCTAATATGGATTTATACTCCACACAGTTTTTAGTGATATTGGTAACGGCCACAACAATTTCTTTTGAAGAATTTTGTAATTGATCATATTCTTCCTTGGATAGATTGTCTTCAATATAATTTTTCAGGTTCTTGCTTTCACCAAAAGTGCGTTTGCCTTTCATAAACTGCATAATAACATTAAAGTGATTAATTGTAATCACTTCCTGGTTTTTTTTATGCTTAACGATGAAAGGATTAACACTGAAAATTTTATTCATGTCAATATTTGTACACAACTTAAATATTTTGTCTACTCTATTTAAAGCCAAATGCGGAATCAAAAGACTTCCTGCTGACGACCCTATAAATAAATCATAATCAATATTTTTTTCTTTCATGAGATATTGGGCCACGCCACCAGCAAATGCCCCTTTGCTTCCTCCACCCGAAATGACTAATGCTCGCATAAATTCTTCAAATGTTTTCTCTAAAAATAATGTTATTCTGTCAAATTGAGACGAACTTTAACAATCCTATGGATTTAACAATTTTTCCAAAATAGCTTTCTCATTATCCTGCAATGATGACAGAAGTTCTAAATAATACAATCTGTAGCGTTCTTTTTTGGCCAGTTCCCGTATTTTATCTCTTGCAAATTTTGAAAACTGCCATTTGTGGTGTGTCAGCGGATTGACGAGTGCTTTTAAAACATTTGTGTCATTCCCGTTTATATACAAAAGATTGGTAATGGCATTCTGTCGAATTGAACTCTCATAATCAGGTGAAGTATAATCTAAGAGTTCATCATAATAAGCAGGTTTGTGTTCAGGCTCAAAATCTTTTGTTGCCAAAGCCATTGTGAGCCACAGGATTCTAAGATTTTTATCATTCATGCCAATCCAGTTACGGGATTTGTCAAGATATTTGGCACGGTCATCCGGAAACTGTGACCATAAAACATTTAAGGCAATTTCTTTTGTCACATACGATTTGTCATCCAAAAAAGTTTCAAAATCAGGCCTGAATGATTCCGGAAACTGGTTGAGTGTTTTTGCTACAGCCTGCCTTACTTTAATATTGTTTGACTGCATGGCCTGTCTGATAATAGGTTCCTTTTCAGAAAAATCTACAGATTGTAACTGAAAAAGTATTTCTTCCTTTACCGGATAATAGACATCAGATACTATTATTTCCACAAAGACCTGCTGTTTCTCCGCCAAAGGCTTTTCTGCCATTGAAAGTACATTTAAATATTGTTCAATGAATTTATTTTTCTTCAATATTCCTAAAGCTTCTGCTACTTCAAATCCGGATTGTTCAAGCCAAACCTGTTGGAATCTCCTGGTATCATAATTGGAAACGGCATTGATTTCTTCCAAAAAATCGGCAGTATTCACATTTTTAAATGCATATTTTTCAAGGTATTTTTTAACGGCCTTGTTAAAGTTTTTAGCGCCTATATTTTCTCTAAGTACATGCAAAGCCCAGGCTCCTTTTTGATAGAATGTCAGCGAACTTGCTTTTTCATTTAGCAGCGGAATCGTATCATTTTTTGAGGCCTGTTGCAGCCTTTCCGCTATTTCATAAAGCTGCCAGTTAAAATGGTCTTCACCAAACAACTCTCTTTCTGCCAGCAAGGCATAATAGGTCGCAAATCCTTCCTGAAGCCAATGATGTTTTCCGGAAGTGGCCGTAATTAAATCTCCAAACCATTGATGGGCCAGTTCATGGGCATTTACGTTTATGTAATTCCTATCATTATAACCTATTTCATCCACCACATAATCCTCGGAAAAAATAGTCGCTGTGGTATTTTCCATTCCGCCATACAAAAAATCTCTTACAGGAACCTGACGGTAAATTCCCCATGGATATCTGACTCCAATTTCTTTCTCAAGAAAGTCAAAAATAGCCTTGTTGTATCTGTAGGTATATTCAAATTTTGAAGTATCTTCTTTAGAAAGGTACATTTCCAAAGGCGTACCGGAAGCTGCCGTTTCGGTTTGTTTTGCAAATTTTCCAATAGCAAGCATGACCAGATAGGAACTCATGGGCTTTTCCATCTGGTACTCCCATTGCTTTTCATTTCCTTTATCCGACACGCTTTTTAATTTTCCATTAGACAAGACTTCAAAATCTTTGTCGTATGAAATACTCAATCCAAAGACGACTTTTTCATTTACATCGTCAAAACTCGGTAGCCAATGGCTGGTATATTTCCCTTGTCCCTGTGTCCAGATTTGAAGGTGTTCTTTTTCTCCTATGAAATATAGCGTTTGCTTAGGAATGGCTTCATATTCAAATGTCAACGTATTTTTCCCTTTCTTAAAGCCTTTGTAGAGCTGCAATTCTTTACCCGAATTTTTAAATTCCGTAACGGCATTGTTAACCTTCAGATTTGAAAAAGCCATATTCCTGGCATCAATACGGATGGTGTCAATGGCTGAAAGTACTTCAAAAATATAGGTCACTTGTCCCGATATTTTTTTATGGGATGCATCTAAAGCAAGCGTAGCATTTAAGGTTTTAAAATCAACCTTTTGGAACTGCTGTGAAAAAAGACAAGAAGGAACAAGAAGGAAAGTATATAATAATCGTCTCATTTTAAAAATATCTTGATTTCAAAGTTACGAAGGTTTCAGAAACAATTGCTGTTCCTTTCTGAAGAACTTTTTTGATTCGGATTGCGATGGATTTGCTATATTGTATCGCGAAAACCTATCATAATTATGGTTGATAAAAATCCTGATTTGCAAAAAACGGTTCAATTCCTGGAGGGAATTGGTATACCGGTTACTGAAAAAAAACTGGATGACAGTACTTTCCTTCCCGGATTGGCTTTGGGGCCCGGAGTTATCTATGTGGATTATGAAAAGCTAAAATATCCCGGCGACCTGTTACATGAAGCAGGGCATTTGGCCGTTACAACTCCGGCAGAAAGAAATGTTGCAGGAACGGAACAAATGGCCCCGGAATGGCCCACACAGGGAGAAGAAATTGCGGCCATGCTTTGGTCATATGCCGCTGTAAAACATATAGAACTGCCTGTAGAATTTATATTTCATCCTAATGGCTATAAGGATAATTCTGAGTGGCTGATTTCTAATTTCGACAGTGAGAATTATATCGGATTGCCATTGCTGGAATGGGCAGGTTTGGCTTATGGAAAAGAACGTGCCCTGAAAGAAGGAAAGCAGGCTTTTCCTGTAATGACAAAATGGTTAAGAGAATAGCACCATGGAAAATTTAGTACGCTCCATAAAATTCCCATTGTTTTTTGATACCGAAAGGCTTAAAAACGACCTTAGTAAAATTATTGATAAAAATTGGACGGCCCATTATAATGCCAGGGATTATACAGGCGAATGGACTTCCATAGCCCTAATGTCTGAAAATGGAAAATCAGACCAGATTTATGCCTCGCCCGTTTCTGAAAAACTGGTACCTACCGAAATTTTAAATTCCTGTACCTATTTCCAGGAAATCCTTAATAGTTTACTATTTGAAAAAACAGCTGTTCGTTTATTACGACTGGCTGTGGGTGCCGAAGTGAAACCACATAGTGACAACTGCCTTGGTTATGAAGATGGGTGTTTCCGACTGCATATCCCGGTAATTACCAACAGCGAAGTCGAATTTATTTTGGATGGAAACCGGCTAGTGATGAACGAAGGCGAATGCTGGTATATTGACGCTAATTTTACACATTCTGTTGCCAATCGCGGTAAGGAAGACCGCATTCATTTAGTTATTGACGGGTTAAGAAATGCATGGACGGACGAATTATTTTTCAAAGAAGCCAAACCTGACGGATTTGTAAAACCGGAAGCCACCATAAGTGACGAACAAAAAAGACTGATGATAGCCGAACTGCAACGCATGAATACGCCTGCCGCCTTAGAACTATTAAAAACTCTGGAATAAGCTAACAGAAAGAAAGAAAGAAAGAAAGAAAGAAAGAAAGAAAGAACTATCCCACTTCTCCATCTTTGCGACTCTGCGCCTTTGCGAGAGAAAATTGCACGCAAAGGCGCTGAGTCGCTAAGCTAATTATTTTTCGACCACCGTATTTTCCATAACCAGCACATCAAGGTCTGTTATTCCAAACAAATAGAGTGCTTCTTCTGGCGTTTCAACTATAGGCATCCCTTTCTTATTCAGGCTGGTATTAAGCAAAACGGCAATACCTGTCTTCTTATAAAAGGCTTCTATAAGCTTGGCAAACCTGGGATTCCAGCTTTCTTCTACGGTTTGTACCCGGGCCGAACCATCTTCATGCGTGACATTTTTTAATTCTTTATAATGTATTTCACGCGTTCTGTCAACCAGAATCATATACGGACTATAACGTGCCGATTCAAAATATTCACCAACTTTAGATTTCAATACGGCCGGTGCAAAAGGGCGAAAATCTTCCCGAAACTTAATATCCAGATTAATATGGTCTTTCATTTTTTCAATACCGGGATGTGCCAGAATACTCCTCCTCCCTAAAGCTCTTGGCCCAAACTCTGAACCGGATTGAAACCAGGCTATGGTTTTACCTTCTTTTAGTTTTGCTGCGCAATAATCCAACAACTCCTCTTCATTGGTTATTCTTTTCGGGATATATTTTTTGTTTTCTTCTTTTTGGAATGCAGCATCAATTTCTGCTTCAGAATATGGCCTCCCAAAACAGGTGCTGCCATCATGAGGCATTTTTGGCATTTTCAGATATTCCAACCAGCCATAATAAGCACAACCCAAAGCCAGACCATTATCTCCTGCAGCAGGCTCAAAATAAATTTCGTGGACAATCCCGGAATCCTGCAGTTTTGCATTGGCCACGGCATTAAGTGCTACACCTCCGGTATAGCAAAGATTGGAATGGGGAAACTTTTCCAACCGGTTATGGATGCACTGCAATACAGCCTTTTCTACCTGTTCCTGTGCCCAGCGTGCAATGTTGGCATAGTATTCAAAATGTTCTTTAAAATATTCATATCCGGTTGACGGATTATCAAATTTTTTCTTCCAATCTTCCTTAACAAATAAATTTCCCGATTGAAATTCAAAAGCCTCAAAATCATATATGCCGGATTTTCCATACGGAGCCAATCCCATTAATTTGCCTACATCATCCATGTCGCCAAAAACATAATTGCTAACACTGGCATAAAAACCGCCTATTGAATGTTGGGTCGTAGGTAGTGAAAAGTTGCCTGATTGACTAGACATCAAACTGAAATCCTTAACCAGAGGCATTAGCTTTTGTCCATCAAAATGATAAAAGCTATCTTTTTCACAAAGCATCCTTACCTCATTTAAATATTCAGGAGCAATGTATTTCTCCTGCTCGGGATGCAACTTTAAAAACTGCTCAAGCGGGCTTCCACAACCATCAATTACCATCACATTGCATTTCGAAAAAGGAGAAGTTCCTACCGCGCTGTAGGCATGGGCTAAATGATGAGAAATATCTATAATCTCGATTTTTTCATGACCTGAAAAAATCCGCTCTCCTTTAAAATAATTCCGGTTCGGGATGTCAAAATTGGCACATTGAACCACAAGGGTAAGGTCATCTAGTCCTATTCCTTCAGCATCCAGACAATATTGTATTGCCAGCGTGTCATTACCTCCATCATGCTTTTTGCGACTCAAACGTTCTTTTTCGATACCTACACAAACACGCCCGTCTTTGAGTAAAACTGCCGAACCGTTATGTGAAAGACCTGTTCCCAGGATATATATAGGTTTTGCCATAATTTTGATTCCTATTTCTAAATTTCAAATATATCATTTTCTTTAGCCAAAATCTTACTTTCATAAATCAAAACCGCAATTGAGGAATCTGTTTTCCAATCAAAATACCATTTTATAGTTTTCAATTAATGGCTTATATTCGTGTTTTCATATAGCAATGCAAAACAATTTATTAGAAACCCCTATTGAATATCTAAAAGGCGTCGGGCCAGCCCGCGGCGAATTGCTTCGCAAAGAATTAGGCATTCACAAATATGGAGACCTGATAAATTTATTCCCAAACCGATATATTGACCGCACACGTTATTACAAAATAAACGAACTGCAGAATACCAATGCTGAAGTCCAGATCATTGGAAAGATTATCCACATCAAAACCGTTGAGCAAAAAAAAGGAAAACGCCTTGTTGCTACTTTTGTTGACGAAACGGGAGAAATGGAACTGGTTTGGTTTCAGGGACAAAAATGGATACGTGAAAATTTAAAGCTGAATACCGTATATGTTATTTTTGGGAAATGCACTTCATTCAATGGCCAATTCAATATGGCACATCCCGAAATGGAACTACTTGCAGAACACGAGCAAAACCTTCGTTCTGCCATGCAACCCGTTTATCCTTCTACGGAGAAACTGACCCAGAGAGGAATTTCAAACCGCACGATTAATAAAATCATGCAGCAGCTTTTTATTGAAACACAAGCCGCTTTTAAGGAACCACTGCCTAATTATCTTCTGGAAGAATTAAAGCTGATACCGAAAAACGCTGCGCTATTCAACATCCATTTCCCTAAAAGCCCTGACTTACTGGCCAAAGCACAATTCCGGTTAAAATTTGAAGAATTGTTTTTTATACAACTGCAGCTCATTACAAAAAATCTGATTCGAAAGAACAAGATCAAAGGGCATCCTTTTGAAAAAGTAGGCATCTATTTTAATGATTTCTATAACAATCATTTACCTTTTGACCTGACTAATGCCCAAAAAAGAGTACTGAAAGAAATCCGGAACGATATGGGAAATCCCGCACAGATGAACCGTTTGCTGCAAGGCGACGTAGGCTCCGGAAAAACTATTGTGGCTTTGATGAGCATGTTATTGGCACTCGACAATGGGTTTCAGGCCTGTCTTATGGCACCTACAGAAATTCTGGCAAACCAGCATTTTAACGGATTGGTAGAATTGGCTAAACCTTTGAATATAAATATAAAATTACTGACAGGTTCCACTAAAACTTCAGATAGAAAAATCATTCATGAAGAACTGGAAAATGGCAGCCTGCACATCCTTATTGGCACTCATGCCCTGTTAGAAGACAAAGTGAAATTCCATAATTTAGGTCTTGCTATTATTGACGAGCAGCATCGTTTTGGAGTAGAACAACGTTCCAAACTTTGGAAAAAGAACGAAATTCCTCCTCACGTTCTGGTCATGACGGCAACACCAATTCCAAGAACATTGGCCATGAGTTTATATGGCGACCTTGATATTTCTGTAATCGATGAACTCCCACCGGGAAGAAAACCCATTCAAACCGTACACCGCTATGACTCCAGCCGATTAAAAGTCTGGAAATTCATCCGGGACGAAATAGAAAAAGGAAGGCAGATTTATATCGTTTATCCCCTGATTCAGGAATCTGAAAGCATGGATTATAAAGACCTTATGGATGGTTACGAAAGTATTTCAAGAGATTTTCCTTTGCCAAAATACAGCGTGAGCATTGTACACGGAAAAATGAAACCGGCCGATAAGGACTCCGAAATGCAACGCTTTTCGCAAGGCAAAACCAATATTATGGTAGCCACAACTGTTATTGAAGTCGGGGTGAATGTCCCAAACGCCAGTGTTATGATTATTGAAAGTGCCGAACGCTTTGGCTTGTCACAATTGCACCAGCTTCGCGGACGCGTAGGTCGTGGTGCGGAACAAAGCTATTGCATACTGATGACAGGACACAAATTAAGCAATGACAGTAAAATTCGCATGGAAACGATGACAAAAACCAATGACGGATTTGAAATAGCCGAAGTTGATTTAAAACTTCGTGGCCCGGGCGATATTATGGGAACCCAGCAAAGCGGTGTATTGAACCTGCAAATAGCTGATTTGGTAAAAGACCGGGAAATCCTGCAACTGGCCAGACATTGTGCCGTTAAGTTATTAAAAGAAGATGCACCAATGGTAAAACCGGAACATCAGAACCTGCGTCAGGCTTTTATCGAAATGTCAAAAAAGAAGAATATTTGGAACTATATCAGTTAAGAACCCTTAAACCTCAAAATACATGATTTCATACAACCCTAAAGAATGGCTTTCGTTTATCTTCTACTTTCATAAGGGCGATACTTTCCGGAAGCTTTTCTGGATAATGATTCTTATCGCCCTCTATTCAGCCGGAATTGCCTATCTGGAATTGGAGTACTGGAAGCTGTCTGCCAATAGCCTTGTGAAAAACATAACGGTAATGCACAACATGCTCGGGTTTGTCATCTCCCTTTTATTGGTTTTCAGAACCAATACCGCTTATGACCGCTGGTGGGAAGGCAGAAAAATGTGGGGCGCATTGGTTAACAACAGCCGTAATCTGGCTATAAAGCTGTCCGTAATGCTGACGGATAAAGAAGACAAAGAGTTCTTCAAGAAAATCATCCCTGCCTATGCTTCTGTACTGAATCTGCATTTAAAGATGGAAAGTATCAGCCACGAACTTTTTGACGATAAAACCTTATCACAAGACCACTACAAACACAAGCCTAACCAGATAGCCAAAACAATGATACAGCGCATCAACGAAATGTATAAGGATGGGAAAATTACCGGCGACCAGCTCATTGTCCTGAATGCCGAAATACAATCTTTTACTGATATCTGTGGTGCTTGCGAAAGAATCAAAAACACTCCTATTCCCTATTCCTACAGTGCCTTTATTAAAAAATTCATCTTTACGTATGTACTGACATTACCTTTTGGCTATGTTTTCCAATTGGGCTACTATGTCATTCCTGTAGTTGTTTTTATCTTTTATGTACTGGCGAGTTTGGAGCTTATTGCAGAAGAAATTGAAGACCCTTTCGGAAATGACCCGAATGACCTGCCAACACAGAAGATTTCTGAAAACATTCAAAAAAATGTGGAGGAATTGATTTATTGATTATTGCCACTATTGGGACTCCGGATCTTTGTGTAAAAATGTTGCTCGCAAAGGCGCAGTGTCGCTAAGAAAGTAATTGAAGTGAATATTCTTTTTTATCTTCTTTTTGATGATAACTCTTTAAATCTGTGTCATCCTTTTAATCTGCGGCTAAAAATTCCGGTTTATTAGTATAAAAAAGTCGAAGCAATGCTTCGACTTTTTATTTATTTCTATCAAGATTAATCAACCCTTGTCAGGCAAATTTCTCTAGGAGCCGTAATCAATAACGGGAACGACTCAATAGTTACGGAACTGGAATCGAGACCAAATGCTTTCTCTTCTGAAAGTCCCATTTTCTTCAGGATGTTATAGCAGTCCAAAATCCATTTTTCATAGAATGGCAAATCGTTATCATAAGAAATAAATTTCTCTATCAATATAAACCTAAAGTCGCCAATGATATTGTTTTTATTTAACGAAGCATAACGGCTGGTTACGTCTACTTCCTTATTTTTCACCATGTCCTCTACTACCTTTTTAAACATCAGGCTGATTCTTGGTGCCACACGGAAACCAAGCCTGAAATCAATACGAATTACATCATCGTGAATAAATTCATTTACACGATATTCCATTGTATACGGCTCATCAACAACATGAACATGGACAAACCAATAAATATCGGCACGTTTTGGCTGTTTGTTCAAAATCGAATACATGATTTTCGATTCAATTTCAGTCCTGTGGTCAGCGCTTGTCAGATAAACCAGGTTCGTAGCATATTTTGGCACGCTCAAATCTTTGCTCAAATCTTCCAGAACCGGCAGGTAATCTGACAGCTTAACGAACACCAGGTATCGGTTTCTGATTTTTCTGGCAAAGTACCAGACAAACATTGTTGCCATAAGCATCATTGCAATAAGCAATGTGATATAACCTCCATCTGAGAATTTATGAAGATTGGCAATCAGGAATGAAATTTCTATAACGGCATAGGTCGTAATCAACACCGCAATAAAAATCTTATTGTATCTTTTTAGAATCAGGTAGTAATTCAAAAGCGAAGTTGTCATCAACATCGTCATTACAATTGCCAGACCATAAGCGGCCTCCATACCTGAAGATTCCTTAAAATATAAAACTACCAGAACACACCCAATCCATAACATCCAGTTTAATGATGGAATATATAACTGTCCTTTTAGTTCCGTAGGATATTTGATTTTTACTTTTGGCCAGAAATTTAAACGAATGGCTTCGTTAATCAATGTAAATGAACCGCTGATCATAGCCTGGCTGGCAACAACAGCAGCCAAAGTCGCAATTCCAATTCCGAAAGGCAGAAACCAATCCGGCATAATGGCATAAAACGGATTCGTTACTCCGGCCTCTTTCAGGGTTTTCCCTTCATGTGAAATCAGCCATGCTCCCTGTCCGAAATAATTGAGCAAAAGCATACTTTTTACAAAAATCCAGCTTACACGAATGTTTTCTTTTCCGCAATGTCCTAAATCAGAATACAAGGCTTCTGCTCCTGTCGTACATAAAAACACAGCGCCTAAAATCAGGAATCCCTGCTTATGGTTCATCAAAAGTTCATAAGCATGATAAGGGTTAAAAGCCGAAAGGACATTGATGTTTGTACTCAATTGGATTCCTCCCAGAATTCCGAGCATCGAGAACCAGGTAAACATAATTGGTCCGAAAAATTTACCAATAAGTTTGGTTCCGAATTGCTGTAAACCGAAAAGAATGGTGATAATAGCAATAACAATAGGAATAGTAGGAATGTCGGGATTGATTACCCTAAGACCTTCAATTGCCGAAGAAACTGAAATCGGCGGTGTAATAATGCCATCGGCCAAAAGCGTACTTCCTCCTATAATAGCCGGAAAAAGCAGCCACTTTACTTTCGTTTTTCTGATTAAGGTATATAAAGAAAAAATTCCACCCTCGCCCTTGTTATCAGCCCGAAGTGTTATAATTACATATTTTACGGTAGTCTGTAATGTCAGTGTCCAAAATATGGCCGAAATGGCACCTACGATATCTCTGGAATTAATGGGATCGCTCCCAACTATCGCATTTAAAACGTACAACGGAGAAGTTCCGATGTCACCAAAAATAATCCCTAAAGTAACTAATAATCCGGCAGCAGATAATTTGTGAATATGTTTTCCCACGGAAAGTCAATTTAAAAGAGACAAAATTACAAATAATTACCATATCCAAATTAAAATCAGGCAGGTATTATTTTAACAAAATTTTTAGAAGTATGAAACATTGTATTTTCCTGTCCGATATTGTTCGGTTTCCAATAATTTTAAGACATTTTTCTTTAATTTAGAAGCCTTAAAATTCTTTGAAAAATCAAAAAAACCTATCTTTGCAACCTTACAAAAAATAATACCAAAAACAACAATGAAAATTTCATATAACTGGCTTAAGCAATTTATCAAAACAGATTTAAAATCTGATGAGACCGCATCACTCCTAACCGATTTGGGATTGGAAGTAGAAGGTATTGAAAAATACCAGTCTGTAAAAGGCGGTTTGGAGGGTATTGTTGTAGGCCATGTCCTGACGTGCGTTCAGCATCCAAATGCCGACCGTCTGAAAGTAACTACGGTAGACCTTGGAACCGGTAGCCCGGTGCAGATTGTTTGTGGCGCATCCAATATAGCTGCCGGACAAAAAGTGCCTGTAGCTACTATAGGAACTACACTATATGACAAAGATGGAAATTCATTCCAAATTAAAAAGGGAAAAATCAGAGACCAGGAAAGCCACGGTATGATTTGCGCAGAAGATGAATTAGGCCTGGGAACCAGTCATGACGGAATTATGATTCTTGACGACAAATATGCTCCGGGAACACCAGCATCAAAAGTTTTCAGTATTGAAAATGACGAAGTATTTGAAATAGGACTGACTCCTAACCGAGCCGATGCAATGAGCCATCTTGGAGTAGCCAGAGATTTAAGAGCCGGTATGCTCCAGACCAATGCACATACTGAATTGATTACGCCTTCTGTCAGCAACTTCAGGGTTGACAAAAGGACGTTAAAGATGGATATCAAAGTCGAAGATGCAAAACTGGCACCAAGATATTGCGGTGTGACAATTTCCGGAATCGTCGTAAAACAATCACCGGAATGGCTGCAAAACCGACTAAAGGCTATTGGATTGACTCCAAAAAATAATATCGTGGATGTTACCAATTATGTAATGCATGAATTGGGACAGCCTTTGCATGCTTTTGATGCTGCCAAAATAAAAGGTAATAAAGTAATCGTAAAAACAGTAGCTGCCGGAACAAAATTCACAACTCTTGATGATGTTGAAAGAACACTTCATGAAGAAGACCTGATGATTTGTGATGAAAATGGGCCAATGTGTATAGCAGGTGTTTTTGGTGGTAAAAACTCAGGGGTTTCAGAAAACACAACTTCTATTTTCCTGGAAAGTGCTTACTTCAATCCGGTTTGTATCAGAAAATCTGCCAAAAGACACGGATTGAATACCGATGCTTCTTTCCGTTTTGAAAGAGGTATTGACCCAACCATTACCGAATATGCGTTAAAGCGTGCGGCATTATTGATTCAGGAAGTAGCCGGAGGCGAAATTACTTCTGACATTATTGATATCTATCCAAAAAAGATCGAAGATTTCCCTGTATTCCTGAATTTTGCAAAAGCAACAAAAATTATCGGGCAGGAAATATCTAAAGAAACCATTAAGAAGATTTTGGTTTCGCTTGACATAAAAGTAAATAGCGTATCGGATGCGGGATTAGGTCTGATTATACCTTCCTATCGCGTTGACGTGCAACGTGAAATTGACGTGATTGAAGAAATACTAAGAGTTTACGGCTATAATAATATCAACTTCACTAAAAAATTCAACGCTACCGTTTCCAATGCGGCAAGAACAGAAGATTATAAGGTGCAGAATATTATCGCTACCCAATTGAATTCACAGGGATTCAATGAAATGATGGCCAATTCGCTTACTTCACCGGAATATGTAAAACTATCTGAAATGCTTCGCGATGAATTCAACGTATTAATCATGAATCCGTTGAGCAATGATTTGTCGGCAATGAGACAGTCGTTACTATTCTCCGGATTAGAAGCTGTTTCTTATAACATTAACCGAAAAAATTCAGACTTAAAATTGTTTGAATTCGGGAAATCCTATCACAAACTACCTTCCGGATATACCGAAAACAAACACCTTACCCTGTTTACGACCGGAAATCGTTTGGGAGAAAGCTGGAATACGCCTCAAAAACCTTCGGATTTCTTCTTATTCAAAGGTTATGTAATGGGAATCCTGTCAAGACTGGGGATTGAAAAAACAAATAACAAGCCGGTTGAATCTGACGTATTTGCAGAAGGAATTGCCATTGCTGTTGGAAACGATATCATTGTGGAGTTAGGAACAGTAAAAAAATCGGTTCTTAAACATTTTGACATCAAGCAGGAAGTTTTGTTTGCCGACTTTAACTGGAATTCAATCTTGAAATTGATTTCAAACAAAATTAAGTTTACCGATATTCCTAAATATCCTGAGGTAAGGAGAGATTTGGCGCTTTTGGTTGACCAGAATGTAGCATTTGATTCTATTTACACTGTTGCACGCCAGACTGAAAAATCTTTACTCAAAGACATCAATCTGTTTGACGTATATGAAGGCAAAAACCTTCCTGAAGGTAAAAAATCCTATGCGGTTAGCTTTATTATTCAGGATAGTTCAAAAACCCTTACAGATGCCCAGATTGACAAGATTATGGGCAAATTAAAGAACAATCTCGAAACAGAGCTTGGAGCTGTTCTTCGTTAAGACTTATTTTATAAAATAAAAAAATCCCGATTGTATCGGGATTTTTCATTTATAATTCAAAAATAGTATCTAGTTTGAATTATGCTTTTGGCATCACTACAGTATCAACCACATGAATAACTCCGTTAGACTGATTCACATCAGCAATAGTAACTTTTGACTTATTTCCGTTTTCATCTGTGATATAAAGAGTTTTGCCATCCATCCATGCTGTCAGCTTACCGCCTTGAACAGTTGCGAGCACAGCCTTTCCGTTTCCTTTCTTTATGGCTTTAGCAATATCAGCTGAACTCATTTTTCCTGCTACCACATGATAAGTTAGAATAGATTGCAGTTTTGATTTGTTTTCCGGCTTTAACAAAGTCTCAACGGTTCCTTTAGGCAATTTGGCAAAAGCTTCATTTGTTGGAGCAAAAACGGTAAAAGGTCCTTTTCCCTGTAAAGTCTCTACAAGACCTGCTGCTTTTACTGCTGCTACCAATGTGGTATGGTCTTTTGAATTTATTGCATTTTCAATAATGTTTTTTGAAGGATACATTGGAGCTCCTCCTACCATTACTGTTTTTTCTTTTTGTGCAAATACGGCAGTTCCGAATAGTAATGCAATTGCGATTGATAAAAATTTGGTGGTTTTCATAATTAAATGTTTTTTTGTTTATACAGGCATTTACGCAAATACATTTGCTTTGGTTTTAAATATTCTGGATTTATGTTTTTTTTGATTTTTGATTTATGATTTTAGACATTGGGCTTTAGACTTTAGACTTTAGACTTTAGACTTTAGACTTTGGACTTTGGACTTTGGACTTAACAAAAAAAGCCCCGCTAATGCGAGGCTTCTTTTATTGTAAATTCTTCTATTAGTTAGGAGAAAAAGTTTTGTCAATACCGTGAATAATTCCATTACTTTGGATGGCATCTGTGAACACCAGTTTTGCCTTATTTCCTTTAGCATCTGTCAAATAGATAATACTGTTTTCAAGAGTAAGTACAAGGATATCGCCATCTGCCGTTTTGATTTCACCTCTTCCTTTACTCATTCGGATTAATTTCCCGAAATCAGAAGCATACCACTTACCCGGAATCATATAGTAAGCTGCAATATCTTTAGTACGGTGAATATTTTTTGGATCAGTCATGAATTCTAAATTTTCTGAAGACCTGCTGATGACATCATTGCTAGGTGCCAAAATGGTATAAGGTCCTTCTTCGCGCAGCATTTGTTCAAACTCTGCAGCTTTAAAAACCTTTGCTAAAGAAGAATAATTCTGCGAAGCCGTAAGGTTATCGATAATATTTTTAGTTGCGTCAAACTTTGGGTTAACGACATTCATATTTGCCCTTTTTTGGTTCTTTTGGGCAAATGATGCAACGCTTAACAATAATGCAAAAAGAATAATTGCCAGATTTTTATTAGTCTTCATAGTTAGTTTTTAAAAATACATTGGTAATAGGGAACAGAATTCCTTTATTTTAGGATTTCAAATGTAAACAAAATTTTAATATTATCATTTAAAATAATTAAAAAAGCCCCACATTTCTGTGAGGCTTTCGTATTAAAATCAGTCAGGATTAGTTCCCTCCTTTTTCCATTTTAGCTTTCAATTCAGCAAGAATATCATTGTTATCTCCTAAAGTAGATGCAGTAGCATTACTTGAAGACATTGTAGTATTCTCAGAAGCAGCTTTCACGTTTTTCTCTTCTTCTTCACGGAAGATAGCAGTGTGAGAAGCAACTACTCTTTTGAATTCTTTGTTGAACTCGATCACTTTGAAATCAGCTGTTTCACCTTTTTTCAATTTCTTACCGTCCTCTTTTTCAAGGTGACGGGTTGGGATGAAAGCAACGATATCATCACCGAATTCTACAGTAGCTCCTTTGTCAACGATTTCAGAGATTTCTCCAGTGTGGATAGTTCCAACAGCGAATGAATCTTCGTATTTATCCCAAGGGTTAGCAGTAGTCTGTTTGTGACCTAAAGATAATTTACGTCCTTCAACATCCAACTCCAATACTACTACGTCAAGTTTTTCACCAACGCTTACGAATTCAGATGGGTGCTTGATTTTCTTAGTCCAGGAAAGATCAGAAATGTAGATTAATCCATCGATTCCTTCTTCCAATTCTACGAAAACACCAAAGTTTGTAAAGTTTCTAACGATACCTGTGTGTTTAGAACCTACAGGATATTTAGCAGTGATATCAGTCCATGGATCTTGAGTCAATTGCTTGATACCAAGAGACATCTTACGATCTTCTCTATCCAAAGTCAAGATAACAGCTTCAACTTCATCACCAACTTTTACGAAATCCTGAGCACTTCTCAAGTGAGTTGACCAAGACATTTCAGAAACGTGGATTAGACCTTCAACACCTTCAGCAACTTCGATGAAAGCACCGTAGTCAGCGATAACTACAACTTTACCTTTCACTTTGTCACCTACTTTCAGGTTAGCATCAAGTGCATCCCATGGGTGAGCGTTTAATTGTTTCAAACCAAGTTGGATTCTTGTTTTCTCATCATCGAAATCAAGGATAACAACGTTTAGTTTTTGGTCTAATTCAAGAACTTCGCTTGGGTGGTTGATTCTTGACCAAGAAAGGTCAGTAATGTGGATCAATCCGTCAACACCTCCAAGGTCAATGAACACACCATAAGAAGTAATGTTTTTAACAACACCTTCTAATACTTGTCCTTTTTCTAATTGACCGATAATTTCTTTTTTCTGTACTTCGATATCAGCTTCGATAAGCGCTTTATGAGAAACAACAACGTTTTTGAACTCATGGTTGATTTTCACAACTTTGAATTCCATCATTTTGTTTACATACTGATCGTAATCTCTGATTGGCTTCACGTCGATTTGAGAACCTGGCAAGAAAGCCTCGATTCCGAATACGTCAACGATCATACCACCTTTAGTTCTGCATTTAACGAAACCGTTAACGATTTCACCTGTTTCATTAGCTGCAATAACTCTATCCCAAGCTTTGATAGTACGAGCTTTTCTGTGAGAAAGAACCAACTGACCTGTTTTGTCCTCACGAACGTCAATTAATACTTCTACTTTGTCTCCTACTTTTAAATTTGGATTGTAACGGAATTCGTTTAAAGAAATAACACCTTCAGATTTAGCGTTGATATCAACGATAGCATCTCTGTCAGTGATTCTAACTACAACACCTTCAACTACTTCTTCCTGATCTGTAGAGATAAAAGTTTTTTCAACTAACTCTTCGAATTCTTTCAGGTTTTTTTCGTCAACAGCATCAATACCTTCTTGGAAGTTGTGCCAGTTAAAGTTCTCTAAAAATTCCGCTTGTGCTTTTGTTTGTTCAGACATTTGTTCTGATAAAAATTTGTATCCTATGTTTTCTCGAGTTTCTTGATGCAATAGAAAACACAGAAGTGTTTTACATAAATAGTTGATACCTAAAGGAAACTCTTCTTCGCCAAAAGGTGCGCAAAATTAATAAATATTTTTTAATCTACCAAATAATTTCAGAATGAAGCTTTTATCCTAAATATTTATAAATCAAAACTTAAGAAGAATGGCTATTATTTAACTCCCAAAACATTCAATAACAAAAAAGAGCCTCAATCTGAAGCTCTTTTAGTTTTTTTAATGTGATATATTTTCAACATCTTCCGGCTTGTGCTTGTGTTTGAACATTACCGCAAAGGCAATGGAAATTATCAACGCATACAGGGCAAAAGAAAGCCATATACTATGCCAGTCTTTAGTTTCTCCGTGAGTAAAATATTTATCAATAGCATAACCGCTGATAACACTTCCCAAATACGCCCCTACACCATTCGTCATCATCATAAACAATCCTTGTGCGCTGGCACGAATTTTAGAATCGGTTGTTGTTTCAACAAATAAGGAACCTGATATATTAAAGAAATCAAACGCCATTCCGTATACGATACAGGAAAGAATAATCATCCATAAACCTTGTACCGGATCGCCATAAGCGAAAAGCCCAAAACGAAGTACCCATGCTATCATGGAGAACAGCATTACCTGTTTGATTCCGAAACGTTTCAAAAAGAAAGGAATCGCCAGAATGAACAAGGTCTCAGAAACCTGCGAAATCGACATGATTATTGTTGAATATTCAACCACAAAAGAGTCTTTATATTCCGGAATCTTAGCAAAATCATTTAAGAAGGCATCGCCATACATATTGGTAAGCTGCAAAGCACCTCCCAAAAACATGGAAAATATAAAAAACAACGCCATTTTATAGGAACTGAACAGTTTGAAAGCATTCAACCCTAATTGCTCCACAAAACTTGCATCTTCTGCAATTGATTTTTGTGGTGGACATTTTGGCAAGGTAAACGAATAGATACCCAGCAAAATAGCTACAAAAGCGGCAATATAAAACTGATTAGCATAAATAGGATTACCTGATACGGAAGACATTGCATTACCTACACTCAATCCTAAATCCTTAAAGATATTAGGTGGCGTTGGCGAACTGAAAATATTCGTAATCCACATGGCTACGATAAAACCTATAGTTCCCCAAACACGAATTGGTGGAAAAACCTTTACCACATCATATTTATTGTTCTTTAATATAGTATAGGCTATGGAATTGGAAAGCGAAATGGTTGGCATGTAGCAAATCATTGCTCCAAAAATAACGTAGAATAAAATGGAAGGATCATTAACTTCAGGGACATATAAAAGGATAAGACCATATAATATGTGGAGGATTCCGTAAAGCTTTTCAGCATTGAGCCATTTATCGGCTATAATTCCGGTCAATGCCGGCATAAATAAAGAAGAAAGGCCTAATGTTGAAAATATAGCGCCAAATTCAGCACCTGTCCAGCCTTTTGCATTAAAACAATATGTTCCAATTGTGATAAGCCAGGCTCCCCAAACAAAAAACTGGAGAAAGCTCATCAAAGTTAACCTAAATTTTATTCCCATAAATAAGTTTGTATGTTGAAAAAATAACAGCCCGTAAATCTACTATTAAAAATGAGATAAACAAAAAATTACAACGTTTTAGCTACAGTATTTACCAATCCTAAAACTTTGTCAAACTGTTCCTGTATAGAAAGGTGCGAATTATCTATTTCAATAGCATCATCCGCTTTTGTTAAAGGTGAGTCTTCCCTGTGAGTATCAATATAATCGCGTTCCTGAACGTTTTTAAGCACTTCCTCATACGTCACTTCCTGTCCTTTTTGAAGCAATTCCTCATAACGCCTTCTTGCTCTGGTTTCAGGACTTGCCGTCATAAACAGCTTTAATTCGGCATCTGTAAAGACAACGGTTCCTATATCTCTTCCGTCCATTACAATACCTTTGTTTTTTCCCATATTTTGCTGTTGTTCGACAAGCTTGGCACGAACTTCCGAGATTTCGGCTATCCGGCTCACAAAATTGGATACTTCAAGTGTCCTGATTTCGGCTTCAACATTTTTTTCATTGAGAAAAATCTCGGCATAACCCAAATCGGGATTAAAAAGAAACTGAAGACTGATTTTAGGAAGTCTTTCTATCAATGCTTTTTTGTCAAAATGGGTATCCGAAATAAAGTCATGCTGCATGGCATATAATGTCACAGCGCGATACATGGCTCCCGTATCGACATAGATATAGCCTAAGTATTTGGCCAGTTGTTTTGCCAGCGTACTTTTTCCCGTAGACGAAAAGCCATCAATGGCAATAGTAATTTTTTTATCCAAAATAATTTATTGAAGGTTAATCATTAATCCGAAAAGGCTCGTACTTGCCGCAGCGGTATATCTGGAATAGGAATAATCAAATCTGATTTTATTGAATCGTAATCCGAAACCGGCTGAAAGTCCTGAAAAATTACGTTGTTCTACAATACGCAATTCTTCCGCTCTTCTAAAATTATATCCTAAACGAATGGAAAAACTTTTTTCAGGAAAAAGTTCAGCTCCTACTATAACGTGTCTTAAAGCATTATTTAAAAAACCGACTTTTTCCTCCTTACTTCCACCATCTAATGAGCCTTCCGCCCTGTTTGGATTGGAAAAAGCGATATTCCATTGCTGGAGATTTTCGAAAGTCAGGTGCCAACGGATTGGCACATTTTCTAATTCCTGAGAAATTCCGGCTACAATTTCCATCGGCAATTTTTCATTCGTATCCTGATAGGGTTTTATCTGGACACCCACATTGCGTATGGCCAGTCCAATATTGATATCATTATAATCATCTACATACAAGGCTCCCAGGTCCATAGCCGCACCAAAAGAATTGTAACTTTCCAGTGTTGAGGATATTAATTTAAGATTGGCTCCTATAAAAATGTCGGTCCAGGGAACATTATAGGCATATCCTAAAGAAAGTGCAATTTCGCTTCCTGTAAAATCAGCCGTTTTTTGTCCGTTTTCGTCATATCCTTCAAAATTGCCATAATTGACATAATTTACGCCGGCATGGAAAGTCTGGACATGGCGGTCATAGGTATAGGCATAGGCTGCCGTTCCATAGGTTACTTCTCCGAAATAGCTGCCATAATTTACGGAAAGATGATTATCCATTTCCGGATTGATGGTTGCAGGGTTAAAGAATCCCTGATTGACATCATAGTCATAAATCGTTACGGCCTTTCCTCCTAATGCTGCCTGTCTTGGCGAAGTCATCAAATTTAGAAACTGATAAACATATTTACCGCCAATCTGGCTGAAACCTTCAGCACAAAACAGCAATAAAAAAACAATAAACAGTTTCTTAAACATCTAGGGATTTTCCTTATTTTTCTGAATATATAACGCAGATGCGAAGATATTATTTTTTAAGGCAAAAGATAAAACAGAAAAGGCAAAAGTTGAAAATTAATTCACTTTTGCCTTTATAATATAAGCTATGCGTTTCTAAAGATTATAACGCTTTTGCATTTTTAGCTTTCTGGTCTGTTATGGCTATTGCCAGAACCTCGCTCATCTCCTTCACATAATGGAAAGTCAGTCCTTCCAAATATTCAGGTTTGATTTCATCAATATCGCGCTTGTTTTCATGGCAAAGAATAATTTCCTTAATATTTGCCCTTTTGGCAGCCAATATTTTTTCTTTAATTCCTCCCACCGGCAATACTCTTCCACGAAGTGTTATTTCTCCGGTCATAGCAAGGCTTTTCTTTACTCTTCTTTGTACAAAAGAAGATACCAAAGAAGTTAACATGGCAACTCCGGCGCTTGGTCCGTCTTTTGGAGTAGCTCCTTCAGGAACGTGAATGTGTACGTTGTAATTCGAAATTACATCGGGTCCTATTCCTAGTCGTTCGGCATTGGACTTGATGTATTCCAAAGCAATCGTAGCCGATTCTTTCATTACCGTTCCTAAATTCCCTGTCATGGTCAAACTTCCTTTTCCTTTTGATAAAATCGATTCTATAAAAAGGATATCTCCGCCAACACTTGTCCAGGCTAATCCGGTAACCACACCTGCTACCTCATTATTTTCATACTTATCGCGTTCCATTCTGGCCGCACCAAGAACTTTTACAATGTCTTCGTCTGTAACTTTTACGTTATACTCTTCTTCCATTGCAATAGATTTGGCCGTATTTCGGACCATTTTGGCAATTTGTTTTTCCAAACCTCTTACACCGGATTCTCTTGTATAGCCTACTACAATCTTTTCCAACTGTTTTTTTCCGATGGACAAATCTTTAGTAGTCAGTCCGTGCTCTTTCAATTGTTTTGGAAGCAAATGCTGTTTGGCAATTTCTACTTTTTCTTCAATGGTATAGCCTGTCATGTTGATTACTTCCATCCTATCTCTTAAAGCGGGCTGGATTGTTGACATATTATTGGAAGTAGCAATAAACATAACACGGGAAAGATCAAATCCCATTTCCAGAAAGTTATCATAGAAATCTGAATTTTGTTCCGGATCCAGAACTTCCAGCAAGGCAGAAGACGGGTCGCCATTATTACCGCTGGAAAGCTTATCTATCTCATCCAGTACAAAAACAGGATTCGCCGTTTTTGCCTTTTTTAGACTCTGGATAATTCTTCCGGGCATGGCTCCGATATATGTTTTTCTGTGTCCTCGAATTTCAGCTTCATCGCGCAGGCCTCCCAGAGAAATCCTTACATATTCCCTCCCTAATGCTTCGGCAACGGATTTTCCAATCGAGGTCTTACCTACACCAGGAGGCCCATACAAACAAAGGATTGGAGATTTCATGTCATTTCTGAGCTTTAAGACCGCAAGATGTTCAATCATTCTTTTCTTCACATCTTCCAATCCAAAATGATCTCTGTCTAATATTTTTTGTGCTCTTTTCAGGTCAAAATTATCTTTAGAAAATTCATTCCAAGGCAGTTCGAGATAGAGCTCAAGGTAATTTCTTTGTATACCGAAATCCGGAGATTGCGGATTCATACGCTGCATTTTTGAAAGTTCTTTTTCGAAATGGGTTTTCGTTTTTTCGTTCCATTTCTTCTTTAGTCCTTTCTGACGCATTTCTTCGATTTCTTCCTCCTGAGAAACGCCACCCAATTCTTCCTGAATAGTTTTCATCTGCTGATGAAGGAAATATTCACGCTGCTGTTGGTCCAGGTCAAAGCGAACTTTAGACTGTATATCGTTCTTCAATTCCAGTTTCTGCAACTCGACATTCATATAACGAAGTGTCGACAAGGCTCTTTCTTTCAAGTCGTTAATTATCAACAAATCCTGTTTCTCTTTAACCGAAAGATTCATATTGGAAGAAACAAAATTGATCAGGAACGACTTGCTTTCAATGTTTTTGATAGCGAAAGTAGCTTCCGTAGGAATGTTTGGACTCTCTTTAATAATCTGGATAGCCAAATCTTTTACCGATTCGATAATAGTCGCAAATTCAGCATCATCATTATCAGGACGCTTTTCAGGAACCTCTTTGATTGTAGCTTTCAAATAAGGCTGTTCAGAAGTGACAGCATCAATTTCAAAACGTTTTTTTCCCTGTAGGATTACGGTTACGTTTCCATCAGGCATTTTTAAAACACGTAGGATTCTGGCTACGGTTCCTATTTTATTGATATCTTCCGGTGACGGATCTTCATCTTCCTCATTGATTTGGGAAACCACTCCAATAACCTTACCTCCGGCATTGGCATCATTAATTAATTTAATGGATTTATCACGTCCGGCTGTAATTGGAATTACAACACCCGGAAATAGCACGGTATTTCGTAATGGCAGAATCGGAAGGTCCTCCGGAAGCTGCTCATTATTCATTTCTTCTTCGTCTTCAGGAGTTAAAAGAGGGATTAATTCTGAATCGTTGTCGAATTCCTGGAGTGACAGATTGTCAAGTGTGATTATTTTTTGATTTGGCATACTATATTTAAGTCATTTTGTCATTAAACATTTTTAGAGACGGTTTTACTTTGCACCCGTAAAAACAATATCTCTTTGAAAACCAATAGAGTACTATAACGAAAATACTATTGGCTTTTATATGAAATCAATCTTTATGCCATAAAAAAATCCGCAATATTGCGGATTTTTTTATTAGATGTAAAAAATTATTCTTCAATTGTGTAGGGAACATTAGTAAAAACCCCATTTGTCAACTGTTTTGTTTCAATAATTTCCATTGTTACCGGATCTACCATAGATACCTTACAATTAAAAGTCCCAGAAATTTTTTTATTTACTGCATCATTGGTTGTTATCGTTATATTACCAATCTGTTCACCATTATCAGTAAGTCCCATATAATATCCTAACGGGTTTGTAACATTTGGTGCATACACAACAGCAGCTCCATCATCTCCTGGAAGATTATATGAAGTTTTATTTAATTCAAGAAACTCAACAGTTACCATTTTTAAATTCGTATATCCAGAAATGCTATATTGAATCAAACGATCGCCTGTTTCTGGGTTTACTTCAGGCAGATTTGTATTGGGATTAATTGGCATATGTTTTACTGCAACTACATTGTTTGCTACAAAATCAACTCCGTCAATTTTTACTCGAAAACTTCCTCCTGTTGTACCCCCAGGCGTACCTCCAATGCTTGTTCCTACAGAAATTGGTCCAATCCAGGAACTAACTTCGCTTTCTGAACAGTTGGAACGTACATAAAAATGATAGGTGTTTGTGGAAACCAGACCCGTGATAGTGACATTGGTAACATCAGAAAAAACAGATGTACCTTCTCCAATAGCAAATCCGGTTGGGCCATATTGTACTTCCCATGAAGTTGCCTCTGAACTTGCTACCCAGCTTAGATTTACATTAGTACCTCCGATAAAATTACTGGCCTGAAAAGATGTTGGCGCCACACATGACGGTTGCGGATTAGGGTCAATTGCACTGTCTAATGGCTCATTATCACAGGATGTAAAATTAAAAGCTGTGAAAATCAGCACAAAAGCAGTTAAAAATTTTAATTTATTCATTCTATTTTTGTTAGGTTGGGTTAATTAGGTTTCCAAATATATATTTTTTATTTGAAACGCATAAAATATATTTTTATTCTTTCACTACTGACTTTGGCACCCTAAAAAGCAAAAGAACTCCAACGATAAAAAAGACAGCAAGGAAAACGATAGAATTCCTCATGGAGCCCGTAATCTGGTCAATCAGACCATAAACACACATTCCTATTACAATACCTATTTTTTCGGCTACATCGTAAAAACTAAAAAATGAAGTGGTGTCTTCCGTTTTTGGAAGAAACTTAGAATAGGTAGAACGTGACAGCGCCTGAATTCCTCCCATCACAAGACCTACAAAACAGGCTGTTACATAAAAGTGAATCGGTTCCGTCACAAAATAAGCACAAACACAGATTACTACCCAGATTGAGTTGATAACAATCAAGGTTTTTATGTTTCCGAATTTATTAGATAGTCTTGCCGTCACTATAGCGCCAAGTACCGCTACTAATTGGATAACCAAAATACTAATAATCAAACCTTTGGTTTTTTCTTCCGTATCTGCCCAATTAATTTCCTGCTCTCCAAAATAAGTAGCCACCAGCATTACCGTTTGAACTGCCATACTGTAAACAAAAAAAGCAGCCAGATATCGTGATAATGATAAGTGTTTCAGGAGTTCATTTTTTACTTTCTTCAATTCCCTGAAACCACTCAAAAGGATGTCTTTTGTAATTTTGTCTGCGTTCTTATTCCCTTTTGGAAGATAATAAAAAGCATATTGGCTAAACAACAGCCACCAAACACCTGTGAGGGCGAAAGAAACTTTCATCATCTCAAGTGCTTCCACACCTTCTTTGCTTAAAATCAGGTACAAGCAAATGAGTAATAATATGACACTGCCAATATATCCCATAGAGTACCCTCTTGCACTCAATCCGTCCTGCTGTTCTGTAAAAGCAATATCCGGCAAATAGGAATTATAAAAAACCAAACTTCCCCAAAAACCTATAAGCCCAAAGAAGAAACAAGTTATACCAAAATATATATTATCAACCGTAAACCAATACATTCCTATACAGGAACTGGCTCCCAAAAAGCAGAAAAATTGCAGAAATCTTTTTTTATTACCTACAAAATCTGCTATTCCTGAAAGAAAGGGAGAAATAAAAGCTACCACCAAAAATGCGAAAGCGGTAACAAAACTTATTAGTGCCGTTGCCTTGAAATCATATCCTAAAAACTGTACATCAGGAGTTTCTTTTGGGAAAAGAAATCCAAAATACAAAGGAAAAATAGCCGAAGATATAACCAGAGGATACACTGAATTTGCCCAATCATAAAATGCCCAGGCATTCATTAATTTCTTACTTCCCTTAGGTAAAGCTGTTTGCATAAGTTTGTTTTTTAGGTATAAAAAAAGCTGTCCGTAGAACAGCTTCGAAGATATTATTTTTTTATCTAATCCAGATTATCTTTTATTTAAATGTCACACCGTATTTTGCAGCTTCAGCTTTTGCCTGTGGAATCAACGCTTTAAGGTTCGCGATTCTTGTCGCATTAGACGGGTGCGTACTCATAAATTCCGGTGGTGCGTTGCCTCCTGAATTTGCCGCCATTCTTTCCCAGAAAGCAACCGACTGTTCCGGATTGTAGCCCGCTATCGCCATTAAGGTCAGCCCTACTTTGTCTGCTTCGCTTTCATGGCTTCGGCTAAACGGCAGGGTTACGCCATATTGTGTACCCACTCCATAGGCCTGCATTGCAATTTTCTGAATAGATTCGCTTTGGTTTCCTACGGCAGCTCCAACTCCAACGCTTCCTAACTGCTGTAATACATCGGCACTCATTCTTTGTTGTCCGTGATTTAGCAAAGCGTGCGCTACTTCGTGTCCCATAACGACTGCCATACCCGTTTCATCCTTTGTAATAGGAAGGATTCCTGTATAAAAAACAATCTTTCCGCCAGGCATACACCAAGCATTCACTTCTTTACTTTCTACCAGCTTATATTCCCATTGGTAATCTTTCAAATAACCTTTATAACCATTGGCATTCAGGTATTTTTCGGCAGCATTTTTAATTTTTGTTCCTACAGTTACCACTCGCTGTGCGTCTGCAGTTCCGGTCACCACTTTATTTTCCTTTAAAAAAGCACTATACTGCTGAAAAGCTGATGGTAAAATCTGCGAATCAGGAACCAGCGCCAATGTGCTTTTTCCGGTAAACGGATTGGTCGCACAAGAATAAACAATACCAAATATTGCAATCGGTATTAACAGATATCTTCTTTTCATGAGAACTATTTTGATTGGTTATTACTCAAATTTACTAATTTACTTTGATACTTAATTTCTAAGAAATCTTTATTTATTGTTAAAATATTAACAATCTCCATGCCAGGCTTCGTTATTTGAAACGGCTCAACCAAATATCAAAGCAACCTGTTGATTTAGAAATGATTCTATTTATAGATTTTGAACATGGAAATATCTTTTATATTTAATTTATGATTCCTAAATTTAATATACTTTAACTTGCATAAAAATTGGAGTATGTCTGAAAAACCAAAAACGCACCAGCAGTCACTCAAAATACCAAAACCCATCCTGATAACTGCCAAAATAACCGAAGCAATTTCGCCAAAACTGGCTATGAAATTTGCAGCTAAACTTTTTACTTCGCCTATCAAACACAAACTCCCAAAACGAGAAATTGGGATGGATAAGAATTCACTTCAGCAAAACGTATTCATTCAAAACTTAGGTAAAGAAATTGTCGTATATAATTATGGTAGCAGTGATAAAAAAATATTGCTTGTTCATGGTTGGTCCGGCAGAGGTACCCAATTGGTTAAAATTGCTGATGAAATGCTAAAATTAGGGTATTCTACCCTAAGTTTTGATGCACCGGCACATGGAAAATCTTCTGGAAAAATCAGTAATATGGCTGAATTTATCGTCAGTATTCTGGAATTAGAAAAAAAATTCGGACCATTTGAATATGCTATAGGCCATTCATTGGGAGGTATGTCAATTTTAAATGCTATAAAAAGAGGATTAAATGTAAAAAAAGCGGTGATTATTGGAAGTGGCGATATTGTGGAAGATATTATGGATGATTTTATTGAGAAATTGGGAATGAATATTGCTATCAGTAAAAAAATGAAAGCCAGTTTTGAAAAGAAAATCAAGGAACCTATGGATAATTTTTCAGCCTACAGGGCCGCAAAGGAAGTAACCATTCCTGTATTGGTTATCCATGATAAAGAGGATGAAGACGTTCCTGTTAAAGCAGCCTACCATATCCGGAAAAACTTAAAAGACGGCGAATTAGTCATAACAGAAGGTCTTGGTCACCGAAAAATATTGGGTGATACTAAAGTCATTAAAAAAATTATAGAATTTCTAAATTAAAAAATATGAGACACTATATTGTATTGTTGGTTTCGCTTTTTGCTTTTGCATCCTGCCATAGTCAGGAAAAAAAAGAAATTTCGAAAAAAGAAACACCAAAACAAATTCAAAAAACCGATGCGGAATGGAAAAAAGAATTGACACCGGAACAATATGAAGTGCTTCGAAAAAAAGGAACCGAAAGGGCTTTTACCGGAGAATATTATAATCACTTTGAAAAAGGCAATTATGTTTGTGCAGCATGCGGAAATGTTCTATTCACTTCTAATGCCAAATTTCATTCTGATTGCGGCTGGCCTTCTTTCGATCAGGCCATTAAAGGTTCTGTAATCTATAAGGAAGATACCAGTTTTGGAATGGTCAGAACGGAAGTCATGTGTGCTAAATGTGGCGGACATTTGGGTCATGTCTTTGATGATGGACCTGCTGAAACCACAGGAAAACGTTTCTGTACTAACTCAGTTTCTATAAAGTTTGTACCTGCTAAAAAATAATGCTATGAAATATCCAGTAAACAAAACCGAAGAGGAATGGAAAGCCGAGTTGGGTTCCGAACGTTATAAAATTTTACGTCAAAAAGGAACTGAATTTCCCCATTCCGGAAAATACAACCTGTTTTTTGAAAAGGGAACCTATTGCTGTGGCGCTTGTGGAGAGCCATTATTCGAAAGCAGTTCTAAATTTGATTCGCATTGTGGATGGCCATCTTTTGATGAAGCATTGCCTGGAAAAATAGAATATGTTAAGGATACTTCACACGGTATGCTGCGTACTGAAATTCTATGTGCAAATTGTGGTGGCCATTTAGGCCATGTTTTTGATGACGGTCCAACAGAAACGGGACAACGCTATTGTGTCAATTCTTTATCTGTAGACTTTAAAGAAAAGTAATATGGACCTATTTAATGAGCAGACAGATTGGGCAACAGCACTTAAACCATTAATTGCTAAATATAAAAACAAACAACATCCGTTAGAGTATAAAAACTTATATCAGTTGTTGGTTATGGTTGTGCTATCTGCTCAGGACAGTGATGCACATATCAATAAAATAGCACCCAATTTGTTCCAGGCATTTCCAAATATGAAATCTCTGGCTCAGGCGGATGAGAAATCCTTACTTCCTTATATTGAAGAAGTTCGCTTTCATGGTAATAAAATCAAATGGCTTCTTGAAATTGCTGACAGCATAAAACAGGATAAAAACATTCCTGCAACTATGAAGGAATTAACTGCCCTGAAAGGTATTGGGAGAAAATCTGCCAATGTCATCATGAGAGAAGCAGGAGTTCCGGCTGAAGGTATAATGGCCGATTTGCATGTGGTGAGAGTAGCTCCCCGATTAGGAATTGCTAAAGGAAAGGATGCTGACAAAATTGAGAAGGAAATGATGGAAATATTGCCAAAATCGATGTGGTCAGAAGTTGGAATGGCAATATCATTTTTGGGCAGAGAAACCTGCAGGCCGTCCAATCCAAAACACAGTGAATGCCTAATGAACTCTGTATGTGAATTTTATAAAAACAAAAAATCCGGTAATTAAACCGGATTTTATTGTAATATTTTAATTAACTCACCATTTGCTGTAAACAGGGCTGTAATGGAAGCATTGTCTTTTTTTAAGACCAGTTTATACTCTCCATCAGCAGCAACACCTGCTTCAACTATTTGGTAATCACCATATTTTGCCTTTATATTGATAAGGGCTTCTTTCTTAACTTCTTCCGGAGCTATCTTTTTATATTCCTTTTCCTGTATAAATGAATCATTTTTCAGGGCTTTTACACTTTCAAAAGAAGCAAACAAACCTAAACTCAGGAACAACATCGATAAATAAAGCAACTTTTTCATAGCATTGAATTTTATGTTACCATATAAAGTTACCTTATTCCGAATTGGGGTAAAAGAATTTTAGAA
>NZ_MKVG01000009.1:0-58192 GCF_001899155.1 Flavobacterium sp. 38-13 | reverse complement strand
TACGATGCCTTCGGAAGGCAGGCAAAGGAATACCTGCCCTATCCCGTTTCCTTTTCCCTCGACTACGATTCGGGTGCGGAAGCAGGAACGACGGCCTTCTACGGCACCCCGATAGCCGGGATGGAAACGACATCCAACCCCTATAGCGAGAAGCTTTTCGAGAACTCCCACCTCAACCGCGTGCTGAAGCAGGCCGCTCCCGGCAACCCGTGGGCAATGGGCTCCGGGCATGAGGTAAAAATGGGTTACGACACCAATACCGCAGCCGACGCGGTAAAGAACTATTCCGCAACGGCCACCTGGAACGGCACGGCCAAAATTTACGACGTCTCCCTCTCCTCTGCCAATTATGCCGAAGGGCAGCTCTACAAAAGCACCGTAAAAGACGAAAACTGGACTTCCGGCCCGAACAATACCACGGAAGAATTTAAGAACAAGGAAGGACAGCTGGTATTGAAAAGGACCTATGAGTCCGGGATAAAACACGACACCTACTACGTCTATGACCAGTTCGGAAACCTTTCCTATGTATTCCCTCCATTGGCAGACAACCCGGCCACTCAATTGGACGACCTGTGTTACCAGTACAAATACGACCACCGCAACAGGCTGGCCGAAAAGAAGCTTCCGGGCAGGGAGTGGCAGCTCATGGTCTACGACAAAATGGACCGCCTAGTGGCCACCGGGCCTACGCCTTCCCCTTTTACCGGCACATTAAAGGGCTGGGTGATTACCAAATACGACCCGCTGGGAAGGGTGGCCTATACCGGATGGTACCAGAATACCGATGCGCACACGCGACAGTACCTGCAAAACACGGTCGATTCCTGGCCCAACCAATGGGAAATAAGGACTGCCTCACAGGTAGTCGACAATATTTCCGTAGGCTATTCCAACAAAGCATTCCCTACAAGCGGGATGAAGGTGCTTTCCGTCAGCTGGTATGACGACTATGCCTTTCCAGGGGCGCCAACCGCTTTTCCGGACGTGGAAGGGCAGGCGGTGTTCTACAACAGCACCAAAGCACCGAAAGGGATGCCGACGGGTTCCTGGACTAGGGTGCTCCATGAGGATCCCTCACTCACGGCAGGGGAACTGGCCTATACCTTCTACGATGCCAAGGGAAGGCCCATCAGCACCAGACTGGCAAACTACCTGGGAGGGCATACCATAACCGACAGTAAACTGGATTTTGCCGGAAAGACGCAGTATACCGTCACAAGGCACCAGAGGACAAACCCGGATACGGAATTTACTGTACGGGAGGACTTTGCCTACGACCTGCAGGACAGGATCCTTTCCCATACCCATAAGATTAACAGCCTGCCTGCTGAACTGCTAGCCCTGAACAGCTACGACAAGCTCGGAAGGCTCTCCTCGAAAAAAACGGGCGGAAACGACCTGACGGGAAGCTCCTTCTACCAGAAGGTCGACTACGGCTACAATATCCGCGGGTGGCTCAAGGCAATCAATTCAATAGACAATTTCGCAACCGATGACGCCGGCACGGACCTCTTTGCCTTTGCCCTGCGCTATGACAATACCGAAGGCATCTATGATCCCTCACTTGTGCCGCTCTACAACGGGAACATTTCAGAAACGCACTGGATGTCCAGGAGCGACGGCAAGGAACGCAGCTATAGCTATACCTATGACGCACTCAACAGGCTCAGCAAGGCCGCCTACTTCAAGGACAGGAACTATACAAAGTCCTATGACGAGTCGATGGGCTATGACAAAAACGGGAATATCACGCACCTGGAAAGGTTCGGGGAGCTTGACTATGAGACCGTCTCCATACTGATCGACGATCTGGAATATACCTACCTGGCGGGAGGAAACCAGCTGCTGAAAATAAAGGACAATACGCTGCACCCGTCCGGATTCAGGGACGGGATAGACCGGGAGGCGGAATACAAATACGACACCTACGGCAACATGATTACCGACGACAACAAGGGCATCGTGGCAATCTACAACCACATGAACCTGCCCATCCAGATATCTTTTGTTACGGGAGAAAAAATTACCTATCTTTACGATGCGTCCGGAAAAAAACTCCAAAAGACCGTATGGAAGGGAAGCGACTACACCCCTACCGACTATCTTTCAGGGTTCCAGTACATACATGAAACGCTTGACCTTTTCCCTACCGCCGAGGGCTATGTGAAATACGTCCGCCCCTTGAGGGGAAGGCCGGAACAGTTCAACTATGTGTTTAACCATAAGGACCACCTGGGCAATATCAGGATGAGCTACGCGATGGATAAGGAAAAGGGGAAAATATACATCATGGAAGAGAACCATTACTATCCCTTCGGGCTGAAACATGAGAAGTACAATTCAGACAAGTACGAATATGTAGAAATCAGCAAGGAGGACGGCGGCTATTTGATCGGTATTGAGCCCTTGGGACCGCAGCAGAGAAGGTCGTATCAGTATAAGTATCAGGGTCAGGAACGTCAAGACGAACTCGGGCTTAATTGGGACAGCTTTAAGTGGAGAAATTATGATTATGCAATTGGAAGATTTATGAGTATTGACCCATTGAGTGAACAATATAACACGTGGTCGCCGTATGTTTTTAGCGGGAATCGTGTTATTGATTCAAGAGAATTGGAAGGTTTAGAGCCACATTCGGTTCATGATAATTTACAAGAAGCCGCAAGGAACTTTTCTGAGCAATACAATGGTTATTCAATAGAAAATAGTGTTGAAGTTGCTACTCAGTTTTATAAAACAGAAGATGGAAAATATTCATATGCTAGTCCTCTACAGTTTGGATCAGGATTGGCTAACCCAAGCCAATCTAATGATTTCCCTGTAGGTGCAATTCCTGTAGGTGATGGTCATACACATGGAAGCGAAACTGGAATGGTTGTGGTGCAAGAAAACGTTACAAGTGGTGGCCCACTAACAAGCGAAAAAAATCCGAAAGCAATGGCAAAGTTAACACTTAATGATTTTGGGAATGGACCTAATCAATATAAAGTTATAAATGGGGCTAATGGTCCGAGTGGCGATGATAGTCAAGTGGAGGCACATCCTACAGCGAAAAGTTCCAGTTTTGAGAGGTCGTATATATTTACTCCAAGTGGTTTAGTCTATTCTGGAGCCTTGAGTAAAGATGGAAAAAGTATAAATTATCAAGTGAATTACAATTTGTCAAAAACAAATCCAAGTCAAACGGATTCAAAACTTAATATCAATAATGTTCAATCAGATGAAAAACCTGCTTATATTCCATCGCAAGGAACATTAAATTTAGGTAAGCAATAAAATATATCAAATATGAAAAAAATATTGATTTTGTTATTGGTGTCAAACTTTGCTTTTGCCCATAAAGATAAAATGATTCAAAAGAATTATGGAAGTGTTGGCCTAACAACTTTCTCATCTGATTATGTTGAGGAAATGAATAAAACATTGATTATAGCACAATACACAGAATTATTAGCAAAGGAATTGAATTATACAGGAAAAATTTATTTGCTCTTTTCTGAGGAACAATTGAATCCTTCCTCCATCACATGCTGGATGGACAAAGAGGAAAGTTCACAAGCTGATGTAATTAACGTTATGTTTAGATTCAAAAGTTTCAGTATTTCAGGATGCCTGAATGTTATTGAAAACGCTTTAATTAATGCAAAGAAAATAGAAAGATTTAAGGGTCGAAATTTTGAAATCTATAACGGTAAAAGTTCATCAAAGATTACCAAAGTATTGGAAACCAAGCTATACCGACCAAATGAAGTAAAAGAACTTGAAAAACCATTATATAGTTATTTTGTTCAAAATAATAAATATCATCTAATCATAAAAGAGGATGGTAAAGAGAACAACATAGCAATTGTTGATAATATACTTGATTATCAAATTTTATCGCGAGATATAGTAATTGTTTTCACAAATTTTGATGAGTTTAAAATTTTTCAAACCAAAAATCCTGCAAGGACAGCTCTTATAGATACAATTCCTCGTTTCTATTGGCCTTACAATATTCATCTGTCTGGTAACAATAAAGTTTTAATAGAATTTTCCCAACATTCTGAACAAAAGAATAGGTTAATGATTTATTACTTGGATAAGAATTTGTTCATTCAGGACTTGGATAAGGAATTAGAGAAACATTAAAAAAACAATACTACCCTTTGATAATGTATCAAATTAGGGTATAGACTAAATTTTAAAATTAACCATTGAAGAACAGGATTTAGAGTAAAAACTAAATCCTGTTTTTTGTTACTTAGGTGTTAGTTTTTGAATGAAAATAACTGTTTGAAGCCTATCAAATAAGCTTTTGTTTTTACTACGTGTATTAAATTAGGGCATGGAAAAAGTATATTGTGCAAAATGCAATGGGGTTGCTGTTAAAAATGGCTTTCAATCAGCAATACAGCGATATAAATGTAAATTGTGCCAAAAGAAATTTCGGTAATATAGATGTATTGGCGAGTAATTTTTAAGCTACAAAGTCTTTAAAATCAAAACAACCTTCGGGTTGTTTTTTATTTTACAATGCATTCAATATAAAAAAACGGCTTCAAACCAGACTTGGCATTTCAGATGTGTTGATAAAATCAGCAACATAGATTGTGGACAAAAACAAAGACGCACTTCCATCACCTCAACCACATGAACCTGCCCATCCAGATATCTTTTGTTACGGGAGAAAAAATTACCTATCTTTACGATGCGTCAGGAAAAAAACTCCAAAAGACCGTATGGGACGGCAGCACGTCTACCCCTACCGACTATCTATCGGGATTCCAGTACATAAACGGCACGCTGGACTTTTTCCCAACTGCCGAAGGTTACGTCAAATGCTATCCGGCTGGAGGGGCCAGACCTGCACGCTACAATTATGCCTATAACCTTAAGGACCACCTGGGCAACATCAGGCTGACCTATGGGATGGACAGCGAAAAGGGCGGATTGGTCATCCTTGAAGAAAACCATTACTACCCTTTCGGGCTGAAACATGAGAAGTACAATTCAGACAAGTACGAATATGTCGAAATCAGCAAGGAGGATGGCGGCTATTTTATCGGCATCGAACCTTTAGGACCGCAGCAGAGAAGGTCGTATCAGTATAAATACAATGGCAAGGAGTTCCAAGACGAGTTGGGACTTAACCTGTACGACTACGGGGCCAGGAATTATGACCCTGCGATTGGTAGGTGGATGAATATGGATGCGCTAAGTGAAAAATATCCAAACATTTCTAACTATGTTTACGTCGCAAATATGCCAACGATAGCCTTTGACCCTGATGGTAATGAAATTATACTTTTTACATCTAGTGGAGCTAAATTGCAATACAGAAATGGCAATGCCTACCATTATGGAACTGATAAAATATACAAAGCAACTGGGAGTAGTACAATTGATAGGGTCATTAGAAGTTATCAAAAAATTGAAGCCTCAAATGACAAAGTTCTTGTAAGAACGTTACACCATCTTGAAAACAGTGATTTAAAGCATACAGTAATGGAAGGTCCTGAAGGATCGAATGGGGTTTATCCTGCACAAGGCTCAACATATATTGATGGCAGTGACGAAAGAACTGGCACTGATACTTATTTTGATTTATCACAAAAACGTAAAGATGTTTTAAAAGAAAATAATGGGGTGGAATTTACCGATTTAGACATTGTTGTTCATGAAATGGGGCATCAATATGATTATGATATTGGCAATATGGGGGATAGTGATATGAAATCATCGGCAAAATCACCAACAGAAATAAGAGCTGTTCATTTAGAGAATATAGCCAGGAAAATAGAAGGAAATAAGAAAAGAAAAACATATGGAGGAGAAAAAATTGACCCTACCAAATTAGACAATCCTCCTAGATTTTTTCCGCCAATATATTTTCCTGAAATTAAATTTTCCGAGAATATTTTCGATATTAATGGCAGACATCCTAGTGCTAATTAAAAAATATTAAAATAATGAAAAATGTATTATGTATTATAGCAATATTGGCTTTTTGTTTTTGTAGCAAAAAAAAAGACAAAAACTATTGTCAAGAGACAATAAAGACAACAGAAAAAATTACGGATAGTTTATTTAATGACTACGGAATTATGTTTGTAAAAATAGATGGGAATAAATTTGCATCAACTAATGACAATCATTTAAAACGATTTTATAACAGATATTTTTCTGACAAATACCCAAGTTTCAAAGCTTTTGCCACCGATGCTCTAGCAGAGAAAATTGTTTTTGAAGAAGACAAATTTAAAGGCCGAAACATAGTGATCTTTAATTTAGATAAAAGTATTGAAACTGAATATGGTCATTCTGGCATAACACATTTATTAAACAAGTATTGCGAAAAAGAGAGAGATGACTATGCTATTAAAAATCATAACTTGTCAGATGCAAAATTTTTCACAATATTATACTTTCTATTTATTAACGGTAGTAGAATTTCATTCGATGATGTTGGAGGATTTTATACAATAAAAGTTAAAAATTAGGGAGACAATGTATCCAGATGTGTTGGTAACAATTATCCCATCAGACAATTACAGATATTCAAGGATCTATGGTAATATCATAACTAAATTAAAACAACCTTCGGGTTGTTTTTTGTTTTATAATGCATTCAATCTAAAAAAAACGGCTTCAAACCAGACTTGGCATTTCAGATGTGTTAATAAAATCAGCAACATGGATTGTGGACAAAAACAAAGACGCACTTCCATCACCTACAACCACATTAACCTGCCCATCCAGATATCTTTTGTTACGGGAGAAAAAATTACTTATCTTTACGATGCCTCCGGAAAAAAACTCCAAAAGACCGTATGGGAGGGAAGCGACTACACCCCTACCGACTATCTTTCAGGGTTCCAGTACATACATGAAACGCTTGACCTTTTCCCTACAGCCGAGGGCTATGTGAAATACATCCGCCCCTTGAGGGGAAGGCCGGAACAGTTCAACTATGTGTTTAACCATAAGGACCATCTGGGCAATATCAGGATGAGCTACGCGATGGATAAGGAAAAGGGGAAAATATACATCATGGAAGAGAACCATTACTATCCCTTCGGGCTGAAACATGAGAAGTACAATTCAGACAAGTACGAATATGTCGAAATCAGCAAGGAGGACGGCGGTTATCTTATCGGAATCGAGCCGTTGGGGCCGCAGCAGAGAAGGTCGTATCAGTATAAGTACAACGGGAAGGAGTTCCAGGACGAGCTGGGGCTTAACTTCTACGACTACGGGGCGAGGAATTATGACCCTGCTATTGGAAGGTGGATGAATATTGACCCGCTAGCGGAACAAATGAGACGTTGGTCTCCATATAATTACGCCTACAATAATCCTATCTTCTTTGTTGACCCTGATGGAATGCAAGCCAAATGGAAGCCTGACAGAAATGGAAATTTGATAGCCGAAAAAGGAGACAATGTTGCTACTTTAGCAAAATATTTAGGAACAACTACAAAAAACATATCTAATAGTTTTAAGTTAAATTCAACTGGTAAAAATGTTCCTGAAAATTATCAGTTTACTGAAGGTAAAACAGTAGAATTGAACAATAACGTAACAAGAGCTATTAAAAGGTCGACTGGAGGTAGTGTTGAAGAAATTAATGCAGGAAAGGCATCACAAGACGTTAAAAATGATAACTATATATGCGATGAATGTGCACAAATGGCTACAAATGGGGAAGAAATAAATCCTGCCAATGCTGAAAAATACAAACAATTTCCAAATCCGATGGCCGTAGATAGTACTCCTGGTTTTTCACAAGTTGATAATTTTGACAATGTAGGTTTCAATCAAGGTATTGCTTCCATTGGCGGGCAGCATACCGTTTCTTTTTATGGAAAAAGTAAAGATGGTACAGTATACGTATTAACAAAAGACGGACGTCAGGCTAAACCTCAGATTCTTCCATTAAAGGAAGTTATCAGTGGCTTCAATAGTGACCAAGGAACAAATTTTACGATGAAAGATGTTAAATATTATAAAAAAAATGAAGACAAATAGAACATACCTTTTTCTCATATTTTTACTTATTGCCTGTAAAAAAGAAGGTAATATAAACGCAGAAGTTTACGAAAACAATGAAGTAGCTCAATATAAGGGACTGCTTTATACAACAAAGTATGGAGGTTTAAATTATTATATACCTGAACAAAAAGAAAGAGATAAAATATTTGAATCCAAAAATATTGACAGTATAATCTTTACTATTAATGATAAAAAATTTATAGCTAAATCTTTAAAACGTAAAAAGTATTCAAGGGAAAGAAATAACTCAGATTTCAGCTTTTTTGTCGATAAAGAAACTAATAAGATTGTTGCTGACACGGTAAGTGGTTTAAAAACTATTCTTCTCTTTTCTGAAAGAACTGATATGGAAGTATTAAAAGAAAATGGCTCTATTAAATTTGAATTCATAGAGAAATAATTTGGCAAAGTTAGATATCGGGACAAGTCTCAATAGCAGAATTGAGTCCTATTTTTCAAAAAATAGTGACCGAGAACTTGCTATTGAATTAAAAGAGATTTTATATCCTGACAACCCAAAACCAAAACTGTTGAATTATGCACCAAAAAAATAGCCTTTCAAGCATCATTTTATTTTTGATTATTATTGCCGTATCTTCCTGCCAGAAGAAAGACAATTCTCAAATTGAAATTTATACCATTACTTCGGCAAAAGAAACGAAAGAACCTGCTTATGATTCTTTAAGAAAAGAATTTTTATATGCTCCACAGTTTGAAGCAACGGAGGAAATGCTAGATAGTGTTCCGTTGATTATTAATGATGACATTATATGTCTTGACACTATTTCGGGACAGATAAAATTCTCAGCCAATGCAATTAATAAAATTGTCTCATTAAAACCCTCAATGAAAGAAGGAATAAAGTTTGCGATTTGCAAGAACAAAAAGCCATTATTTACAGGGTATTTTTGGAGCAGTTTGTCTTCTTATGGGAATATGTGGAATTCCATAGAATACAATCATACAGAGAAAGTAAGCCAGCCAACTAAATGGAGTATTTACAAAGGCAATGGCATTGATGCATCAAAACGTGAAAAAATTAGTTTTGCTAATTATAAGGAACTAGTTCAAATCCTAACAGAATCTGATAGGATAGGATGCAAAAGCAATTAATTTTAAAAATAATTTTAGTGAAAACCACCTTACTCAAGGTGGTTTTTTATTCGTCAGGATTGAGCCAGACCGTATTGAATTTCAAAACAAATTCCTTAATGATATTTTCTGCTTCCGTTTTAGATTTTTCTGGATTTTCATCTAGGTAAGTATTAGCGGTCGAAATCAATTCATCTATGAACTCTTCATTAATTTAAGCCTAAAAAACAATGAAAAGAATAATGTTAATATTCACAATAATTTTTGTAGTTTCTTGCCTCAGCCAGAAAACAGTAAAAAAGGATAATAAATGTAAAGTTCTAGAAACCGAAAATGAAATAGCATTTGACAGTTTATTTAAAAACATAGACACGACGGATTTATTTAAAAATAAAATCAAAGACTTTGAAATCCATAGAACAGGAGTCCTTTTGTGTCAATTTCTTCCTAATATGAAATACGGGAAATATACTTTAGTAAAAAAAGTTGATGATAAATTTTTCTGCTATAATAGTAACTCATCACATAACAATGAGGTCGACTTAAAAAACCCTGATATCCAATTGATTTCAAACAATATAAATTCAATAAGGAAAAAGTATTATTACGAAGAATGTGATGAATATATTTCAAATGATGCTTTTTACTTAATGTTTGTAAAAAAAGATGGAGAAATAATTGCTAAATACTTTTCTCATGGAAATATAAGTTTAAAAAAAACTGATGAGAATGTTAATCTAAATATGCTTAAAAGTGTTTTAGAAGTAATGTATAGAAATTCATTTAGGTAGCAACAGTTTAAGTAAGTACTAATCTTCTTTATCACCAAAATTTCCACCAAGCCTTTTTAGAAGTTAAGGCTAATTTGTTGTCTTTAGTTTTTTGAAGCATCACTTTAATCCTGCTCTCAGCTTCTTTTTTACTTATTCCATTATAGTAATCTTTTACAAACGGATGGTCAAAACTCTCATGAGGAAAAATTTCAGGCCTTTGATTCCCCTTTTTTGTTATAACTGTTGTCGGAATACTTTCAGGAAACTTATATTCAGGTATATCATTACAAAGCCAACCAAAATATTGCGTCTCATGATTATCATTATCAAAATTCTCCATATAATCTTGAAAACTTTTCTCGCTTAAAGAAACCCAAAGACCATATTCTAAACCCTCACAATGATCATTAACAAGCTGCGTCAATGTACAACGAATAAACCTATCTGTTTGATTTGGGTGATTGATTATACATGTATCACTTTTTAATTCTGCGATATTTTTCTTATCGTCAGCGGAAAGAAAATCATAATTATCAGGTGAAATAAATGTCAGCGCTGGCCAATTTTCATGTATGTCTCCACAACATTCACAAGTATACTTAATTGGGCCATTCATTTTATCCATCTATAATATATATTTGAAATCAACTATTCTAAACAATTGTGAGAAATCGGACAAATAGCCATAAACTCACAACAATCCCTTCTCTTCCCTCTCATAAAAAGTATCCACAGACAAATTCGGTAATCCTGATGCCATAACCGCCAACTGATCACAACGTTCGTTTTGCGGATGATTGTTATGCCCTTTTATCCATTTAAAATCAACCTGATGTTTTCTGTAAATAATCAGGAAGCGTCTCCATAAATCCGGGTTTTTTTTGTCTTTATAACCTTTCTTTTCCCAGCCAAAAACCCAGCCTTTGGTAACAGAATCCACTACATATTTAGAATCGGAAATAACCAATACTTTGGTATTTGGCAATTTGAGTTTTTCCAAACCTACAATAACCGCCAGAAGTTCCATCCTGTTGTTAGTGGTCAGGCGAAAACCTTCATAAAATTCTTTTCTGTAGGGCCTGCCCACCCATTCCATCACCACGCCATAGCCTCCGGGACCGGGATTTCCTTTGGCAGCGCCATCGGTATAAATATGTACTTGGTGCATAGTAAACTTTTTTAATCGGTGGTATCAGTTATTGCAACCAAAAACCAGGAATCCTTTTTACAGACAAAGGTATACTTAATATTTATTGGGTTATTAATTCCCTTTTTGTAACAAAAAATGCTATCTGTTTTCTTGTCTATACTAATTTCATACGGCTTACCGCTGCTTTTAGCGTTTTTATCAAAATGGATAATTTCAAAACTATCTTCATCCTTTCCATCATATCCAGCGGAAAGTCCTCATCGGAGTAATATTCCATAATTGGAAAATCCACATGTTTTTTTTTGGAACACACTATCATTAGTGAATTTTTCAAAAAAGGAATCGAAATCGGCATTACACGAAACCTGAGCCTTATTTCGGTTTCCGCAACCTGTAAGGCAAACCAAAACTAAAAGCAACAGGCATTTTCATTTTATGGACATAAAAGTTCATTAATTATTTGAGGAAAATGCAAATGTTCCAATTCCTGCACTTTTACCGCTATTTCTTCCGGGGTCGTACAACTGTCAACTGCGACCTCTGCCTGAAAAATCATAGCACCCTCATCATAATTTTCATTGACATAATGAATACTGATTCCGGAATGCGATTCCTTATTTTCTAAAATGGCCCTGTGGACATTCATTCCATACATGCCTTTTCCGCCATATTTTGGCAACAGTGCCGGATGGATATTGATAATTTTATTCGGATATTGAACTACAATGTCGGTTGGAAATTTCCATAAAAACCCGGCCAGCACAATCAAATCCGGATTAAGCGCCATCACCTGCTCCAACACTTTGCCCGTATTGAGTTCTTCTTTGGTAAAAACATAACAAGGCACTCCTAGTTTTTCTGCTTTTTCTAAAACTTTAGCATTCGGATTATTTGAAAAAACCGCTACCGTTTCGGCTGTTTTCTTATCCTGAAAATAGCGGATAATGTTTTCGGCATTGGAACCCGAACCCGAAGCAAACAGGATGATTTTTTTCATGGAAACGTCATTAATTATAGCACAAAAAAAAGAATAATAAATGATATTAAATAGATTTTGAAAGCCTTTGTGAAATATTTTTTTTAAATTAGTACTCACATTTATCAACTAAAACGTTGTTTTAAAATAAAGTTTTTTATTTTTGCCAACAATTAAATTCAAAAATTAAAAGATTATGTCAGACATTGCATCAAGAGTTAAGGCGATTATCGTAGACAAATTAGGCGTTGACGAAAACGAAGTTGTAACAGAAGCTAGCTTCACAAATGATTTAGGAGCTGATTCATTAGACACTGTTGAGCTTATTATGGAATTCGAAAAAGAATTTGACATTCAGATTCCAGACGACCAGGCTGAAAACATTGCTACTGTAGGTCAAGCAATTTCTTACATAGAAGAAGCAAAAAAATAATAACAATTGACATCCCGTGTTTTCTTTGAGAATTCACGGGAGTTATTATTTTTACAAAAGATTCAATTTGATTGCTTTCAATCATTAAGATATTATGCAATACCCCTGTCTCTTTTTTACGACTAAGAAGAAAGCATGGGTATTTTTTATATAAATTTATAACTATAAAATTTTAAGTATGAAATTAAGAAGAGTTGTAGTAACCGGTTTAGGTGCCTTGACGCCCATTGGAAATAACGTCCAGGAATATTGGAATGGACTTATCAATGGTGTTAGCGGCGCTGCTCCTATAACTTATTTTGATACCACTCATTTCAAAACTAAATTTGCATGCGAGCTGAAAAACTTTAATGCAGAAGATTTTATAGACCGCAAGGAAGCCCGCAAAATGGACCGTTATGCGCAGTATGCCATAGTATCGTCTGACGAGGCTGTAAAAGATGCCAATTTCGACTTTGACAAATTAGACAAAGACAGAGTTGGTGTAATTTGGGGTTCCGGAATCGGAGGTCTTGAAACATTCCAACAGGAAGTAATGGACTTTACGAAAGGGAATGGTACTCCAAAATTCAATCCTTTCTTTATACCAAAAATGATTGCCGATATAGCCGGTGGACATATTTCTATTAAATATGGCTTCAGAGGACCTAACTTCACGACAGTTTCTGCTTGTGCTTCCTCTACCAATGCGCTTATTGATGCTTTCAACTACATCCGCCTGAATCATGCTGATGTAATGGTTACCGGAGGTTCTGAAGCTGCTGTAACTATTGCCGGAATGGGTGGATTTAACGCTATGCACGCGCTTTCAACCCGCAACGACGATCCAAAAACAGCGTCAAGGCCAATGGACAAGGACCGTGAAGGATTTGTTTTGGGAGAAGGAGCCGGAGCTTTAGTTCTTGAAGAATACGAGCACGCTATTGCCCGTGGCGCTACTATCTATTGCGAAATAGGCGGTGGCGGAATGTCGGCTGATGCGCACCATATTACAGCTCCGCATCCGGAAGGATTAGGCGCTAAAAACGTAATGTTGAACTGTCTTAGAGATGCCGGTCTAAAGCCGGAAGATGTAGACGGAGTTAACATGCACGGAACTTCAACTCCGCTTGGAGACATTGCAGAATCGAAAGCGATCCAGCACGTATTTGGCGAGCATGCCTATACATTAAATCTGAATGCTACCAAATCGATGACAGGACACTTATTGGGAGCTGCCGGTGCTATTGAAGCAATTGCAGCCATTTTGTCTATCAAACACGGTATCGTACCTCCAACCATCAACCACTTTACGGATGATGAAAATATTGACCCAAAATTGAATTTCACATTCAATAAGGCTCAAAAAAGAGACATGAAAGTAGTAATGAGTAATACTTTCGGTTTTGGAGGACACAATGCCTGCGTTTTGGTTAAAAAACTAGAACTATAATATTCGGATGAACATCATCAGAAAAATATTTCCAAATTCCCGTTCTCATGAAGACGGGATTTTTTTTAGCGACATCTATAAAATACTAGGTTTCAAACCCATCAACCTTGAATGTTACCGCAGGGCTTTCACGCATCGCTCTTCCAACAAACTGGATGCTGACGGAAATCAGATTAACTACGAACGCCTGGAATTTCTTGGGGATGCCATGTTGAGCTCTGTAATTGCCGCTCACCTATTCAATCAGGTTCCTTCAGGAGATGAAGGCTATCTTACTAAAATGCGTTCTAAAATAGTAAGCCGCGAACATCTGAATGAGCTGGGGCGCGACCTGAACCTCATCCGTTTCATCGAAAGCAAAGTTCCGGCCCAACATTTTGGAGAAAACATTCACGGAAATATCTTCGAGGCGCTTATCGGTGCCATATACCTCGACAAAGGTTATACCTACTGCGAAAAATTCATCAAAAAAAGGGTTATCACTCCTTATGTGGATATTGCCAAACTGGAAGGTAAAGTTATCAGTTATAAGAGTCTTCTGATTGAATGGTGCCAGAAAGAAAAAAGAGCTTTCCATTATGACGTCTATGAAGATAATGGCATTGACGGACAGCGTTTCTTTGGAGTCAAGTTAAGTATAGACCATAAAGTAGTTGCAAAAGCCAGGGCTACTTCAAAAAAGAAGGCTGAAGAAAAAGCTTCCCAAAGAGCTTACTTTGCGTTTCAAGGAAAAATTAATGGTAAATAAAACAGGATTATTTATCCGACTTTCTTACCATGACAAAAAATAATATAGGAAAGAGAACCAATAAAAGGCAAAAACAAGACTATTAAAACAGAAAACAAAAACCTAAGCTTCACTTCTCTCCTAAATATTAGAATTAAGGAATATACCAAAAGCGATATATACAACAATAACAAAAAAAGAATTGTGTAAGAACTTACTTTTCCCATATCATTTTATTTAGTTATTAATTATCCCTTTTATATCTTGCTCTCACATTTTCTGCACTATCGAATTTTTATATATTCCACCACACAAAAAGATACATTCATTTTAAATGCCTCCAATACAACAAATAAAACCTTAGTAAACCACAGAAATACAATATACTTATACTAATTTTAACCCCAATATGAATGCCTTTTTCAAAAATGAAATGTGCAAATATAAATGTAGACAAAAGCAGTAATATCATGTAGGTTTTCATACTTTTCGAATTTATATAATACTAAAATTATTTATTACAACCACCCGCACATCCTAACAATATTACACTTGTATAAGTAGCCGCAACTGCTCCGCAAGCCACACACCCAAAACCAGCAGCTACACCCATCCCTATTATCACTCTACCTATCGTAGTATGAGCGCTCAATCCTTTTTCCACACAACTCCCAAAACAGTCACCCCACTTACTTTTTCCTTTTGCAGTCTTATAAACAGAAACTGTATTATTTTTAAAATCAAAACTACCGTTTATTAAAATATAATTCTCCAAAGCTTTAGCATCTTCAATTACCATTAAATATTTAGAATAATCATCTTTTGAGTATTGGACAGCGTAAACATTTATAAGATTTAAATCAAATTTGGAATATACTTCAACATGTGTAACATTATTAATAATGTCTTTTTCTAAACCCATTTGCTCCAAATATGTGGGCAAGTTTATTGGTCTCTTACTATCTGCTTTTAGAAGCTCACCATCCGATTTTATTTTGAAATCTTCTTTAAATACATTTAACTGCCTATTATAATCTTCAAGAGTTTGAGCTACACAAAATGCTGAAACAGACACATATACCAAAATACTAAATAATACTCTTTTCATTTCCAATTGTTTTAAATTTATAAAAATTTTAAAAAACACTATTTTTTTATAAAAACTATTTTTTATAAAATTAAAGAACGTAAACTTTCCATTTTGGAAAAAACAATGTGCAAATCGGAATAAACAATACAAACATGTATTTTTATCACATGTATATTAAAACAATTAAACGCCATGAAAATAGGAGAAAAGCTACGATTATTACGCAAACTGAAAGGGTATACACAAGAAACAATGGCAGGAAAGCTGCACATGGAGCGGCGTTCCTATGCTAATCTTGAAAATAATGTCACTAAAATTGACATGGAGAGAATGACTCAAATTGCAGAAGTCTACGGTATTGGGTTAGATGAATTATTAGCCTTTGACGAAAACAAGATTTTTGAAAAATGCTTTAATAAAAATATTGAAAGCTTTTTTTCGGTTGAAGAATTTAAATCCACCTCGATCGAAGAACGTGAATTTTTTATTCAGCAGATTCAACAATTATTAGAGACCATTGATAAAGTATTTATTGAAACAATTGAAAATCTTAAAGCTGCTATTAAAAAACAAAATAACACTGACTAAAGTTTGTTTTACTTTCCTCAATGCTAAATAATCATAAATCCCTTAAAACTATATCGTTTTCGTTGATAAATTAACGTTAACCTAATTGTATTTTGTATAATTCCTCAGTAAATATAGCTATATTTACGACTTATTTAATTTCAATATGGGCATCCATAAGTTACATCTTGACGAATTTGATGAAGTTGATTATGAGCTTATTGCTATCCACACTTCATTAGAAGATTTCAGATTGGCTTACTTCATCAATCAGCAATTACCTATTCTCTTAAGCCGAAGCAATGACGAGATTGGCATTACGACCAAAGATGGAGAAGCTGCGTTTACAAAATTCAGCTATGATGATGTGGCAAAAGACATACTTTGGAGTCTCGTCCAAAACAAAAACGAAATTATTACCTATAAAAAAAATAACACACAGGATCTTTTCCTGGATGAGAATGTAGAGATTGCCACAAAAGTATATCTGCTTCCTGAACTTAAAAAAGTGGATTACTTTTTGAAAATAGAAAACAACTGCAACACATTTGAAATCGAAGAGATACTGCAAAAACTGAATAAAATAGAATGGATCACAACAGTTTACGAAGTGGTTCCAGACAATATAAAATCTAAAAACAACTTAATTTTCTAATAATGTCGACAAGAAAAAAAACAAAGATCGTAGCTACATTAGGCCCCGCCTGCAGCACCAAAGATGTCCTTAAAGACATGATCGATGCTGGAGTAAATGTGTTTAGGATTAACTTTTCCCATGCAGATTATACCGACGTGAAAGCCCGAATAGATATGATCCGCGAACTGAATGAAGAATTTGGATACAACACCGCTATTTTAGCTGACCTTCAGGGCCCTAAACTTCGTGTTGGTGTAATGAAAGAAGACGTCATTGTAAGCAAAGGAGATATCATTACGTTCCAGACCGCCGAGGATGTTCCGGGGACAGCCGAAAGAGTCTATATGAATTATAAGCAATTCCCGGCTGACGTAAAACCGGGAGAAAGAATCCTTCTTGATGACGGAAAATTAATATTTGAAGCACTTGAATCCAATGGTGTTTCTGAAGTAATCTGCCGTGTCGTTCAGGGTGGCCCTCTAAAATCTAAAAAGGGAGTAAACCTTCCAAATACTAAGGTTTCATTGCCAGCCTTGACACAGAAAGATATTAAGGATGCCCTTTTTGCTATAGAAAACCAGGTAGACTGGATTGCTCTTTCTTTTGTTAGGACATCTGAAGACCTTCAGGAACTACAGGACCTGATTTCTAAAAATTCTGCACATAAAATTCCAATTATTGCCAAAATTGAAAAGCCGGAAGGCGTTGAAAATATAGATAAGATTGTTGCATTTTGTGACGGATTGATGGTAGCCAGAGGTGACCTTGGTGTTGAGATTCCTGCACAGGAAGTACCGCTGATTCAGAAAAAATTAGTCCACAGGGCAAAAACTGCCCGTATACCTGTAATTATTGCTACCCAAATGATGGAAACAATGATTACAAGCCTTACACCTACCCGTGCTGAAGTAAACGACGTGGCCAACTCTGTAATGGATGGTGCTGATGCCGTTATGCTTTCGGGAGAAACTTCCGTAGGAAATTATCCGGTACAGGTAATCGAAAAAATGACACAGATTATTGAAGCTGTGGAGGATTCTCCACTGATTCAGGTACCTCAAAACACGCCACAAATCAGGACTAAACGTTTTATTACAAAATCCATCTGCCATCACGCCGCTCTGATGGCCAACGTAATCAAGGCGAAAGCAATCTGTACGCTAACCAACAGTGGCTATACTGCTTTCCAGATTTCAGCCTGGAGACCACAATCGCATATTTTGGTTTTTACATCCAACAAAAAAATCCTGACACAATTAAACCTTTTATGGGGTGTAAATTCTTTCTATTATGACAAGTTTGTCAGCACAGACGACACTGTAACTGACGTCAATGAAATAGCAAGAGAAAAAGGATATGTTGACAAAGGTGATTTCCTTATCAATCTTGCAGCAATGCCGGTAGTTGATAAAGGAATGGTCAATACTCTGAGAGTTTCCGAAATGGAATAACACCAACTGACAAATAATCAAATCCGTTAGCTCCTCTAACGGATTTTTTATTGCTGCCGCAAGGAAAATAGAAAAGAAAAAATTATATTTGGGCTGATATTAAAATAAACGATTATGAATTTCAAGTCAAATAATCCATTTTTGGGCAATAAGAATTTTAGCAAACCAACTGTTCATTCTTACAGCCCGGACGAAAACTCAACCCTGATTGATTACGGCCAGGAAATGACTGTTTCCGGAACCATCAACAAGAGTTTCTTTATGCTTTTGTTATTAACTGCCACTGCTTCTTTAACATGGTGGCTGGCTTTTAACGGTTTTAATCCGCTTCCTTTGGCAATAGGAGGAGCAATTGTTGGATTTATATTAGTCTTGATTTCATCATTCAGACCTCAATATTCTTCCTATCTGGCTCCGGCTTATGCATTGGTTGAAGGATTATTTATCGGAGGTATTTCTGCCGTATTTGAAGCCATGTATCCTGGAATCGTAATACAGGCTGTTGGCGCTACCTTCGTCACGTTTTTAGTGTGTTTTGGCCTATATAAATATCAGATTGTAAAAGTAAACGAGCAATTCAAATCCGTAGTTATTGCTGCCACATTAGCTGTTGCTACGTATTACTTAATTTCATGGCTGCTTTCAATGTTTACCAGCTTTGTGCCGGTTCACCATGGCAATTCGCTAATGAGTATCGGAATCAGTGTTGTCGTAATTATTATTGCTGCCCTGAACCTGTTCTTAGATTTCGACCTGATTGAAAAAGGAGCAAAAAACCGACAGCCAAAATATATGGAATGGTTTGGAGCTATGGGATTAATGATTACTCTTGTGTGGCTTTATATCGAGTTCCTAAGATTGCTTTCCAAGCTTTCCAGCAGAAACTAAACAATAAACATATAAAATCAAAAAAGGTTTGACTTGAGTCAAACCTTTTTTTTTCCAGATGACTTTTGCAAAAACAGCCACTAACCCTGTTATGCTTGAGTCATACACCCCCATTATAATTCAACGACACATTGTTTGGGAAAGTTTGAGTTTGTGCAATTCATGTAAATTCCCAATGCCTGTGATTATGTTACAAAGCTATGCCGATGGTAAAAACGAAACAAGGGGAAATTTCCCCTTTTTTTCAGGGGAGAAAAACTTTAAAGAATAATATGGTATTTAAATGAACGAAAAATATGCATCCGGAAAAAGACGGCATCCCTACTTAAGTCGGCATCTCTGCGCCTTTGCGTGAAAATTTGCTCAGAAAGATGCATAGAACCTAAAGGTGAAACAGGTTTGAATAAATATTAGAAAAGGTGTGTTATGGTTAAAGATTTAGGCTACTTTTTCAAACGCGATAAAATTCACAACCTGCTTCTTACGGTTAAATATTGGAAAAGCCTTGATATGGCAGAAATAGGTTTCCCCGTTTTTTTTGTAGTTTATGATTGTTTTTTCAAAAGGAATCCTGGCATCAATTGCTTCACGAATCTGTTGCAGTTCTTTTTTAGAAGTTTCGTCGCCCTGAAACATTTTAGGGCTTTTCCCGAGTACTTCTTCTGAAGCATAGCCTGTCATTCCTATAATATTTTCTGAAGCAAATACTATATTCAAAGAAGTGTCCGTCACAACTATAACATGGTCTTTTTGTAATTCTTCTTTAAAATCCCAATTCAACTTCCAGTGATTGGATTTTGAAAGCACCTTCAATTTGGATAAGTCAGAAAGGGAGTTCTTGAGCTGTTCTAAATATTCTCCAAAAAAATTCCACGAATATAACGGCACGGGGATAGCATTCTGCGTATCGGAATACCCCTTTTGTGCGTTTTCATATTCATTTAGGTCAAACATGGTAATATTTTTAGCAAATATAAATCTTTGATAGAAAGTAGTTCAGAAACTTTGCCCTTTCTTATTTGTGATTTTTGATTTCTGATTTTAGGTTTAGACACCATAAGCCAAAATCTTAAATTAAAAATCAAACTTCAACTGTACAACTACCGTCTTTTTTACTTCCGTATTCAAATTCCCAAGTGATATTCCCAGCAGACGAACCGAGTCTTTCATTTTTTCCTGATAGAGCAATTCTTTGGCCACATCCAAAATCAGACTTTTGTCAGAAATAAAATAGGGCATAGTCTTGCTTCGGGTTTGTAATGTAAAATCGCTGTATTTAATCTTTAAAGTGACCGTTTTCCCTGAAATATCATATTTCTTCAGCCTTCGTTCCAAAGTCGCGGCAATCGATTCCAGGCGCTCCATCATAAAAATTTCCGAAGTCAGGTTTTCATGAAAAGTATGCTCGGCTCCTACAGATTTCGCTATGCGTTCCGGCTTTACCGCGCTGTTGTGAATGCCCCGGACTACCGAATAATAAAAGGCTCCCGATTTGCCAAAATGTTTTATTAAAAAGTCTATTGTTTTTTCTTTCAGGTCTTTACCCGTAAAAATTCCCAACTGATACATTTTTTCTGTAGTCACCTTCCCTACTCCATAAAACTTCCTGATGGGGAGTTCTTCCAAAAAGGCAAGCACTTCATCGGGATTGACCGTTTTTTGTCCGTTAGGCTTATTAAAATCCGATGCGACCTTAGCAATAAATTTATTTATGGAAATTCCGGCAGAGGCAGTTAATCCTACTTCATCCCATATCCTTTTGCGAATTTCGCGGGCAATTAGTGTGGCACTGGGATTTCCTTTTTTATTGACAGTAACATCCAGATAGGCCTCGTCAAGAGAAAGCGGTTCAACCAAATCAGTATAATCATAAAAAATCTGGCGTATCTTTTCGGAAATTTCCCTGTAACGTTCAAACCTGGGTCTTACAAATATTAATTCGGGACAATTTCTCTTGGCCTGATAGCCGCTTATCGCACTGCGTACTCCAAATTTTCGGGCTTCATAGCTTGCTGCAGCAACAACACCCCTGTTTCCTCCACCACCAACGGCAATAGGTTTTCCTCTCAATTCCGGATTGTCCATCTGCTCAACAGAAGCATAAAAGGCATCCATATCGACATGGATGATTTTGCGATTTTGAATTTGTTCCTGCTCCTCCATAACCCAACTGCCAATTTATCAAACCGACTCTATATCACAGTCCAATTGATATAAATCAAACCCTTCATCCCAGAAATCTTTCACAACTTCCCTGAGCCTGAGCCCAAATTTTTCATAAAACGGATAAACAAGCTGCGATGTTCTCACAGATAAAGTCTTAACCTGTTTGTTTTCTTTTATCTTCTCAATCCTGAATCGGGTCAAAGCACTGCCAAGTCCTTTTCCTTGATAGCCCGGGTCAAAGATATCCCAGGATATTTTTGCCGTTTTGCCATCTTCTGTCAGATTAAAGCCTCCACATCCAACAATCTTACCTTCCATGACAAGAACAAAATAATTATCCGCCTCATTATCCAAATAATACGACAAGTCCTTCTCTTCATTTGGAGAAAAGAATTCCGGTGTATTCAGTCTTAAAAGTTCCAATATTCTGTTTTTGTCAGAACCGGCATACTCTCTTATTATCATTTTTTATTTTTTGTATCTAAAGCCAAATACTCTTCCTCTGTTTGTGTTTTTATCTTTCTTTCTGATGGAAAAAAGAAACTCATAGGTTTGCTTTTGAAATGTTTCCAGATGGACAAGATAACAAAACGTATTTCACGCAACGGAATATTTCTGGAACGGAAAGCCAACCCCAAAGACAACGCAAAGCTTACGAGGAAATTGACCAACCCGATTACGCCAATTCCAATAACACACCAGATTACCAATGACAAAGTTACCATAAAATCGGCTCCATAAAGCCCTAAAGCCATATTTCCACTTGCAAAAGTAATGTGCCGGATATCAAGATTTAATCCAAAAAACAATCCGATGGATGCGGTCGAGCCCATGAACACCCCAAACCAAAAATTGGAGATAATACCTGCCCATTTCTTTTCATACATATCGGCAATTTTTTTTGTTTTCTCCCTGCCAAAAGTCATCTTCAGTACGGGATGTTCCTGTATTCTGTAATACACCTGATGATGCTTGTCCCTATTGGCAATACTTCCTGAAATGATACCGGAAAGAAAAAGAAACACCCCGGCAATTGCTGCGTGAAAAATAGCCGGCGAATGAACCGGACTTATATCTGTCAGCAGTTTTGTCCATTTCGAAGCGGCAATATTATATTCAAAGGCATAATCAATCAGCCAGATTCCCAACAGCGAAACCGGAAATGCCATAACAATGTTCCCTACAAAAGCAATAAACTGTGACCTGAAAACCCGCGCAAAAAATACCGCAAATGCCTGGTGTTTTTCAGACGAATTTCCTTGTTTTTTCATACCCTGCTCTAACGCCCTGACCAATGCTGATGCTGTCATGGCCGGCTGTTTTGTAGCCAAAGTAAACCCGCAGAGATAAATGGCAATGAATCCAATCGAATAGTTCATACTATATAAAAAAGCATGCCCAAAACCGCTGGTTTCTACCTTGCCCAACATTACTTTGATGATACACAAAAGACCCACTATAAGTCCGCCTCCTAAAGCTGCCCTGAACATCCTGAAATATTCCTGCCGTGTTTCTGTAATGTACTTTTCGCCTGTTTTTGCAGTATGCTGTGTAACTTCATAGGACAAAAGCTGAGTACTTTCGCTTACCAGACCTCTGATATCGTTTTTATAACAGTTGTATTTTATGAGTTTTAACGCAAGCTGAATCTCATTATTTTTTTTGTTTTCTTCTCTATCCACAACCAAAAGCGGAATCAGTACTTTTAATCGGTATAGCTGTTGGCGTATGCGGAGCAGATTTTGGTTAACGCGAAGCGAAATACCGTATTTTGAAGAATTGGCAAAGGCTTTTTCTACAAAATCATTGCATTGCTTGTGCAATATCAAAAGTTGTTTGTAGTATAGGTCTGTAGATGAAATAAAATGATTGCTTTCCGCATTCCTCACCGTATCATCAATCTGATGGAGCTCTTTTTCCAAGGCAGCAAAGGGACTCTCCAGATTGTCATATTCCGGAACCATTTTTATAACGTCCGTTTCCATGGCACGACCACTAATACGTTGCGTAATAATATTCATAGAAAGCAACATTTCGGACAATACGGAATCTTCTTCTACCGTGTCATAAATCGAATTGAAAAGTAAAAGGTCATAAAGTTCTTCGATTTGGGAAACCGGAATTTTGTTTACCCAAATCGTGTCGGTTGCCAGATAAAAAACCTGATTTAAAATATACTCTAATGAATCTTTGCTGGGCTGATAGGGAAGCAATTTGGAAAAAATCCTTTTTCGGACCTCAAAAATAAAATCAACATCACGGAGGATTCCCGCATCTGAAAGAAACTTATTGAATTTTTTATTGTGCAGCAGCTTTTTGACATAGTAAGAAAACTGTAATCGTATGAAATCATTTTGTTGAAGAAACTCCAACAATTCCTGAATATCGACAACTAAGACCGCTTTTGGTTTTTTAGGTCTTATAATACTGACCAGCTGCACCAATAATTCAATTTCGTCATTTGCCTTCGTCCATAGCTGGCTTTCATCAAAATAATGCTTCATAAAAGAAGCAATGGAGATTTTTGGCTTCGATTTTCTAATTTTCATGGGGTTTTAACTTAAGCTTTATCGTAAAAATACAAATAGAAGAGCATTTATCAGTAACTTCGTTAATAAAAAGATACCCATGCTTGAGATTGAAAGAAAATTCCTTGTCAACTCTGACCAGTTTAAGACACTTGCTTTTGCTAAAAATCATATTGCCCAGGGCTACCTCAACAGCCATCCGGAGAGAACTGTCCGTATCCGGATTAAAGGAGAAAGCGGTTTTCTGACCATCAAAGGAAAAGGAAACGAATCCGGGCTTTCCCGTTTTGAGTGGGAAACTGAAATTCCACTTGTGGAAGCCAGACACCTGATTCAGCTTTGCGAAAAGGGTGTTATTGACAAAATACGCTATGAAGTGCGGTCCGGAAACCATGTTTTTGAGGTTGACGAATTTTTTGGAGATAATGAAGGACTCGTTATAGCCGAAGTTGAATTGAAATCTGAAGATGAAACCTTTGAAAAGCCTGATTGGTTGGGAAGTGAGGTTACAAACGATGAGCGTTACTATAATGCTTTTTTAAGCCAGCATCCTTATAAAACCTGGAAATAATTTGTTTTATTATACGTCAATAAACTATAAATGATTACCCCAATTACAATGAAAAAAATCCTGATTGCCTTTTTGTTTCTGTTGTCTTTTCATGTAGGAAATGCCCAAAAAATGACAACATTGACTTATTTCCAAAACGATACAATTAAGTTAGACCTTGATTTATTTCTTCCGGCAAAAACGTCCGGCAAGAAACTACCATTGCTTTTGTATGTGCACGGCGGCGGATTTTCAGGAGGAGAGAGACAATCCGGTCACAGTCTTTGCCGTTATCTTGCCCAAAATGGTTATGCAAGCGCTACGATAACCTATACACTATATGCCAAAGGCAGGAAATTCAGTTGCGACGGTATTCTTTCTGAAAAGATTAAGGCATTTCAATATGCAGTAAACGATTTATGGCTGGCCACTTCCTTTTTTATAAAAAACAGTGAAAAATATGCTATCGATACTTCAAAAATATTTATTGCCGGTTCCAGTGCCGGAGCCGAAACTGTGCTTCATGCTGCATTTTGGGATTTTAAAACGATGAATTTATATGATAATTCACTTCCTGCCGGATTTAAATATGCCGGACTCGTTTCGGGTGCAGGAGCTATTATGGACTTAAATCTGATTACTGAAAAAAACATAATTCCTATGTTTTTCTTTCATGGAAATGGTGATACAACCGTTCCTTATGGTACTGCTCCACATCATTATTGCAAGACTAATGCTTCAGGATGGCTAATGCTCTTTGGTTCCTATTCTATCTATAATCATATCGTGAGCTTAGACGGTTCCGGAGCGCTCTATACGTTTTGTGGTGGCGGACATGAGTACAGCGGCTATCTTTTTGAAAAAGAGCACCACATTGTTTTAAATTTTCTGAATGATGTTTCGTCCGAAAAGAAATTCCAAAAGCATGATATTGTGCCAACCGGAAAAAAGAATGAGCTGTCTGCTACCTATAAATTTTGCGATTAAAGTTATTATTCACCGTTAAAACCATACAACAGGCTTCGGGTTTCGTTATGACTGTCATAGCTATGGTGGTAAACGAAAAACAAGGAGAACGAAGTCAATAACACCGCTAAAAAAACATAAAAAAGAGACTTGCTTATAACTTCCGTTGCTTTTAGGAGGGCTCCAATTAAAAAAGCCACAAAATAAAAGCCGAAGAGCGCCAGCACAAAAATCCCTAGGGAATGTTTATGTCCTGACAACCTTATAGTCACCAATACTAAGACGATTGTGATTATTGCTATGGTTATTTTTCCTATTTTATTTTCTTTCATCATCTTCTATCTTAATTTTACAATATGCCAAAAACTAATCTTTCGTCTTGTTATAAAATCCAGCTTTTCATATAATTTTATGGCACCTTCATTGCTTTCAACCACATGAAGGTAAGGCATCTTTCCCTGTTCTATTATAGCATTAGCCGTATGGGCAACCAACTGTTTTGCCAGGCCTTTTCCGGTGTGTTCAGGATGTGTGACCACAGCGCTGATTTCTACAAAATCATCCATTTTCATCCGTTCTCCGGTTACGGCTATCAATTCTCCTTTTTCAAAGATTCCGTAATAGTTTCCCAGTAAAGCTGTTTTCTCTTTAAAATAACCCGGCTGTACCAGATTAACCAGGTCAAATAAAGCTTTGGTATTGTTTGAGGTCAATGACACAATAGTATTTTTATACTCCATATCTATCTTATTCTCAACAATCATTTGTGCGCAAATCAGCTCATTTTTTAGTAGCAGTTCATCAGACAACAACGGTTTTTCACCAACAACAAAAAAACTATCTGTCAGGTGCGAATAAGAATCAATACTTTCAGAAATATCATCTGGACTTTGAAAACCTCCAAACGGGCAATAATCCGGATGGTAAAACTTTATGTTATTGTAATTAATTGCAAAATCCCGATGGCTTTCTGATAAAGAATACCAAACAGGATTGTCTAATTTTTTATATTTTTCAGGTTTCATAAATAATGTACTGTTTTAAGATTATTCCCAATCGCGCCAAAACCAATGCCTATAGAACCCTTAAAACAAAAAACCACCGAACATCGAAATGTCCGATGGTTTTGAACAAAAACAAAATCAATCATAATCCCGCAAGCGGAACTATATTATTGCCATCCGCCACCTAAGGCTCTGTATAATTGGATAATGGCATTGTACTGTCTGTATTTATTATCAATCAGATTCAGTTCCGTATTCAAAGCATTGTCTTTGGCTGTCAATACTTCCAAATAGTTCACCAAACCATATGTTAATAGTTCGTCTGAATAATCAGCCGCTTTTTTAAGTGCGTCAACTTGCTTTTCGCGGATTGTTATTTTAGCCGTTTCGTTGTTGTATTGCGCCAAAGCATCCGAAACTTCTTTTCCTGCAGTTAACAGAGATTGTTCAAATTGCAGATAGGCTTTTTCCTGGTTGGCTTTTGCCACTTCAAAACGCGTTCTGATTTGTCTCTGGTTAAAGATTGGCTGTGTTAATCCGGTAACTACATTTGAAAAGAACGAATTGGCACTGAACCATTGTTGCAAATCGATACTTTGGAATCCGCCTGTAGCCGTTACTTTTAGTGTAGGATAGAAATTACTTCTTGCAACATTAGTCTGCTCAAAAGTAGAAATCAGGTTATATTCTGCCGCAATAACATCCGGTCTGTTTCTTAACAGGGTTGCCGGAACGCCAAGTGTAATTTCCGGCTGCATTACCTGAGACTCGAAAGTACCTCTGGCAATTTTCTTAGAACCTTCACCCAAAAGATTGTTCAGGGCATTTTCTAAGATGATTACATTGTTCTTTAAATCTGCAATAATGATTTCTGTCGCATATTTCTGTGCTTCGGTCTGCTTTACACCCACTTCATTTACATTTCCTGCATCTTTAAGCGCAATAATCGTTTCGATACTTTCATTTCTGTTAATCAACGATTCTTCAGCTACCTTAATCTGGGCATCCAGAGAAAGCAATTGATAATAGGTAGAAGCAATGCTGGCAATCAACTGTGTCTTAACCGCCTGATTGGCTGCTATTGACTGCAGATAAGCCGCATTTGCCGCACGCTTGTTACTTCTGATTTTGCCCCAGATATCCGCTTCCCAGGAAAGTGTTCCTGTCAACTGATACTGGTCTGTGCTTCGGTCCTGCAGGAAAGCTCCCAACTGGCTGTTTTTAGAAAGCTGCTGGTGTGTCCAGTCAGCATTTCCTGAAAGTGTTGGAAAGTAACCTGCTTTGCCTTGTTTCATTGTAGCTTCTGCGGCTGCAATATTCTGCATCGCAATACGGATATCCAGATTGTTCTGCAATCCTTTTTTGATATAGTCCTGCAAGATAGGGTCAGTAAATATCTTATCCCATGAAACATTCGCAAGCGAGGTAGAATCCGCAGAAACGACCTCTGTTCTGTAAAGGTCTTCTGTTTTTAGTTCCGGCCTTTCGTATTTTTTTGCGACGAAACAAGATTGCATTACGGCTGCAGCGAAAACGAGCAAACCTATTTTATATATCTTATTCTTCATATTCTTCGTTTAAAAGTATAACATCAGACTCTTTTTCTTCAAATGGCTTGCCTGAGATTCTTTCCTGCAATGATTGGAAGATAACGAACAATACCGGAATTACGAATACTCCAAATACGGTTCCAATCAACATTCCTCCAACAGCTCCCATACCAATAGAACGGTTACCTACTGCTCCAACTCCGGAAGCAAGGGCTAATGGCAACAGACCAAAAATAAAGGCCAATGAAGTCATTAAGATTGGTCGAAGACGCGCTTTTGCACCTTCGATAGCTGCCTGCATCAGGTCCATTCCGTGGCGTCGTCTCTGTATGGCGAATTCCACAATCAGGATGGCATTCTTCGCGAGGAGACCAATAAGCATGATTAGTGCTACCTGGAAGTAGATGTTGTTTTCTAATCCGGCAAGCTTCACAAATCCGATAGCTCCGGCAATACCAACAGGTAATGATAACAATACCGATAATGGCACCAGATAACTTTCATATTGCGCACTCAAAAGGAAGTAAACAAATATCAAACTTAAAAGGAATACGCCTGCTGCCTGTGATCCTGCCAAAATCTCTTCACGGGTCATACCTGAAAATTCATAAGTATAACTTTTTGGCAAGTGCTGTGCTGCAACTTCCTGAATTGCCTTAATCGCATCACCTGAACTGTAACCCGGTTTCGCTTTTCCGTTAACGTTTACAGCTTTTAGCATGTTAAATCTCGCTACAGCTTCCGGTCCGTAAATTCTCTTGAAGTCAATGAACTGGCTGATTGCTACCTGCTGGTTATTGGCATTTCTGACATAAATATTGTTAATCGATTCTTCAGTAGCCCTGTCAGACGGTTTTGCCTGAATCATGACACGGTACTGCTTCCCGAATTTATTGAAATCTGTTGTATACAATCCTCCGTAATATCCCTGCATGGTGTTGAAGATATCCGAAATAGATACTCCGGCATCTTTTGCCCTTTCCACATTAATATCCATTTGGTATTGTGGGAAGTTCGGGTTAAAGTTGGTCATCGCATACTGAATTTCCGGTCTTTTCATCAATTCGCCCAGGAACTCGTTGCTGACTTTACTAACTGTTGCCCAGTCATCATCACCTTTATCCTGTATTTTGAATTCAAAACCATCGGCAGTACCAAAACCTTGTACACTCGGAGGTGTAAAGAATAAGGCTCTTGCATCTTTAAAGTGGGCTGTTCTTCCAAAAAGTTCTCCCACTACTGCATCAACCTGCTGGTTAGCCTCTTTACGATAAGCCCAGTCTTTCAGTTTGATTACTGTAAAGGCATAGGAACCACCATTTACGTTGTTCAACAAACTAAATCCTACAACGCTCATTCTGGCTTCAATAATATCCATCGAGGCTAAAATAGAATCTAATTCGTTTACTGCTTTTTGTGTTTTTTCTAATGTAGTTCCAGGAGGCAGTGTCAAATCCGCCATGATGATTCCCCTGTCTTCGTTAGGAATAAATCCCGACGGAGTAGACTGGAACAAGAAATAAGTAATACCACAGAAAACCAAAAGAGCTACTCCTGTTACCCATCTTTTTCTTACCAGGAATCGCAACGAGCCTGTATATTTCTCGTTCATCTTATTAAAGCCTGTGTTGAAGGCCAGGAAGAATCTGTCTTTCAGGTTCTTTTTATGATGGTCTGAATCTTTATGCGGTTTCAGGAACAGGGCACACAAAGCCGGACTCAACGTTAACGCGTTTACTGCCGAAATCAAAATCGATATCGCCAACGTAATTGCAAACTGTTGGTAGAATACTCCCGAAGGTCCGCTTAGGAACGATACCGGAATAAATACGGCTGACATTACCAATGTAATCGAAACAATCGCACCAGAGATTTCGCTCATCGCAGACAACGTAGCTTCTTTCCCGGACTTGGCTCCTTCGTCGAGTTTGGCGTGTACCGCCTCCACGACGACAATGGCATCATCGACCACAATACCAATCGCGAGAATCATAGCAAACAGGGTCAACATGTTAATTGAGAATCCGAATAATTGCAGGAAGAAGAACGTTCCGATAATGGCTACCGGTACAGCGATAGCAGGAATCAGAGTAGAACGGAAATCCTGTAAGAATAGGAATACTACAATAAATACAAGAATGAAAGCTTCTACCAAAGTAGAAATTACTTTGCTAATGGAAGCATCAAGGAATGTTTTGGTGTTGTATGGAATTACATAATCTACTCCCTGAGGGAAATCAGGTTTTGTTTCTTCCAAAATCGACATTACTTCTGTGATGATATCCTGTGCATTGGAACCCGATGTCTGGAACACCCCTACGGCAACACCTTCCTGCCCCATAGCAATGTTTTTGGTACCATAATTGAAGCCTCCCAATTCTACGGTGGCCACATCTTTCAGGTGAAGGAAGTTTCCGTTTCCTGTAGACTTGATTACGATGTTTTCATAATCTTCAATTACAGAAAGTCTTCCTTTGTATTTGATTACATATTCATAAACTCCATCTGCATTTTCACCAAATTTACCCGGTGCCGCTTCTACGTTTTGCTCTTGTAGCGCTGCCTGAATATCTTTTGGCAATACGCCATAAGTTGCCATTTTCTCCGGATCAATCCAGATTCTCATCGAGTAATCTTTTGCTCCGAATACGTTAACCTGTCCAACACCTTTTACACGTTGCAGTTTTGGAACCAGGTTGATTTTAGCGTAGTTCTGAATATACGTTTCGTCGAATTGCTTGTTTTTAGAATAAAGCGCAAAGAACATCAAGGCACTGGTCTGGCTTTTTAGCGTGGTAACCCCTGTCTGAACAACAGCCTGAGGCAATTTGCTGGTAGCACGGGAAACCCTGTTCTGAACGTTTACGGCAGCAATGTCCGGGTCAACCCCAAGTTCAAAGTAAACTGAAATTTTTGCTGAACCGTCATTCGCAGCAGAAGACGTCATATAGGTCATTCCTTCTACTCCGTTGATTTCTTCTTCTAGTGGCGTCACGACACTGTTCAATACCGTTTCGGCATTCGCTCCAGTATAGGTCGCATTAACCTGAACCGTCGGTGGGGCGATTTCAGGATATTGTTCTATCGGCAGGGACATCAATCCCAGAATTCCTAAAATGGTAATCAGGATCGATATTACGGTCGAAAGAACCGGTCTTTCTATAAATGTCTTTAACATTGAGAATTATTTTTTAGCTGATGGTGTGGTTGTTTTTGCAGCATCTTTTGCCGCAGTATTTTCTGCCGGAGCCGCAGCTTCCGGTTTTCCTTGCTGTGGCACGATTTCCATATCGTCTTTTAATTTAGAAGCCCCTTCGACTACGATTAACTCGCCTTCTTCAAGTCCTCCGCTCACGATGAAATTCAATCCTGATGTTCCTTTTGTCTCGATGATTCTTGATTTTACCTTGTTGTCTTTTCCAACTACATAAACCATCTGTTTTCCTTGTACTTCAAATACGGCATTCTGTGGCACAAGCATTACGTTTTTCTCATCAATTGGCAAACGAATGATACCACTGCTACCGCTTCTAAGAATTCCTTGCGGATTTTTGAATTCGGCTCTGAACTGCGTTGTTCCTGTTTGTGGATTAACCAATCCATTCATTGTTGCCAATCTTCCTTTTTGGTCGTATTCTGTATTGTCAACCAAAAGCAGGGAAACTTCCGGAGCTGATTTCAGCTTTTCTGCCGTTGTAGCTCCTTTAAAGGTTTTGTTGAAAAACAAAAGTTGTTTCTCGTTCATTGAGAAATAGGCACGGATAACTCTCGTATCAGAAACGGTTGTCAAAGGCATTTCACTGGTTGAGCTAACTAAACTACCTTCTCTGAATGGAAGACCGCCAATTACTCCATCAACGGGCGATGTGATTGTTGCAAAACCTATGTTGGCAGCAATAGCTCCATAAGAAGCTTTAGCCTGCGCTAACTTAGCTTTGGCCGTTTCCAATTGTACGTTGCTGATGATTTTTCTGTCAACAAGCGGCTTCAATCGGTCTACTTCAACCTGAGCTGCCTGTACGGCTGCCTTTGCTGCTGAAGCATCCTCGTTTTGAGTTTGGGTTTCTAATTTGAATAACAATTGTCCTTTTCTGACAACCTGTCCTTCGTCAACAAATATTTTTTGGATAAATCCGTTAACTTTTGGACGGATTTCGACATTCTGTTGTCCCTCAAGATTGGCTGTATATTCCTGATAAACAACCGCATCCTGTTTCGCAACAGCCTGTACCGGAAACGGCATTGGTCCCTGAGGAGGCATCTGCTGTTCTTTTTTACCGCAAGAGTAAAGTGTAATTATTGCGATTACAATACTGAATAGTGATTTATTCTTCATCTGCATTTTTATAAAGGTTGATTGATTTATTTGTTCTCTACTTTTTCTAACTTCTGAATCGTTTTATTTAAAAATTTTTCGAATTCCAGGATGTGTTCCTGATAAATCTTAATTAGTTCCAAATTGGCACAGTCGCCGTCACTCACTGTCTTTTTTCGGTACTCTATTATTCTCTCTACCATTTTCTTTTCGTCAAGAACCATCTGCAGATGATTTTGCATCCTGTCGCCAAAAGAAGATGGCCTGTAATATTTCTTTCTGTCACCGGGAAAAGTATAATATTCTATTTTTCCTATCTTCAGCAACAGGTTTAAATTGGTAGAAACCGAACTTTTGCTGGCTCCTAGTGTGGAAACTAAATCGTCAAACGTCAATCCTTTGGCGTCATTCCAAACAATAAGGCAACCTAATATTCGTCCTGACAAAGGTGAAAAGTTCCAATACTTTTCAAAATGAACACCAAACATCTCCACCAATCCTTCTCTTTCTTTCGCTATGTCTGTCATTTGATATGTTAATTTTGGCGCAAAGTTAAATCAGGTTCGGTAATTACCGAACTAAACGAACTTAAATTTATGTTAATTTTTAATTGTCCGTTTTTAAGCAATAAAAAAGCCAGCATAATGCCGGCTTGGTTAGTTTATAATTTCAATGTTCACTCTTAATGAACCATGATTTTTATTATCTGCAATTTCCATAAAGGCTTTTTTAGTGAGGTCGATTTCCCTGCCCGGCACAAATGGCCCCCTATCGTTTATTTCAACCAAAACCGATTTTTCATTGGCGATATTGGTTACTTTGACTTTTGTTCCGAATGGTAGTTTTTTATGGGCGGCTGTATAATTGCTATTGTGGAATTTTTCCCCACTTGCTGTTTTTCTACCGTTGAATTTGTCGGCATAATAGGACGCATGGACATTCTTCTTATATACTTTTCCGGATACCGATTTGGCAGACGAGCAGCTTGCCTGCAGGCTTCCAAGTACTCCGATAAATAAAAATATCCTGGCTTTCATGATTACTGTACAATTTCAATGGTTACTTTTAAATGACCTCCGTATCGGGAAGAAGCAATGTCCATAAAGGCTTTTTTGGTAAGGTCAATTTCTTTTCCTTTGGTAAACGGGCCCCGGTCTGTCACTTCTACTATAACCGATTTTCCATTGGCTTCATTTGTTATACGGAGCTTGGTTCCAAAAGGAAATTTTCTATGGGCTGCGGTATATTTCTTATTGTCAAAAATTTTTCCGCTTGCTGTGCGTCGTCCTGTAAATTTGTCCGCATAATAAGATGCATGAGCATTTTTCTTATGGAGCTTATATTTTTTTGATTCTGCTAATTTTAAGCTATCTTCTATTGCAACTTTCTTTACCGAATCCTGAAATGCCTGGTTTTTTTCCGGGGGTGTTTTTTGAAAATTTCTATCCTGTATGGAAAAACCGCTCGAAAAGACCAAAGCAATAAAGGCCAGCAACAGAATGGTAGTCTTATACTTCATGATAAATTTTTTTATGTTTGGCCAATTCATCTCACAATTACTATACCTAAAATGAAAAAAGCTCAAAAAATTGAGCTTTATTTTTTATGAGAACCACACATTCCAAGGAATTCTTGACAACAGCAACAGGAATCCCAAAGCATAGAATATGGCTATTTTCTTGAATTTTTTATTGGAATCATCTACTCTTTTGTGTGTGCTCCACCCAATAGTTATCAGCACAATTGCCAGAATATTTACGAAAGGATGTTCTACGGCCATCATACGAAGCTCACTATTTCCCATAATTTCTTTCATACCTGCCTGTCCAAACAGGGCAATTCCTTTTGGAGAAACAAAATACAGTATCAGTCCAAAAACAAATTGGAGATGAGCAGCTATCAGACCAAAAAGGGCAATCCTTCTGTCTTTTGGTTTGAATTCGTTTTTAGCAGATAGCCCTATCAGGGAATTAATTGTTGCAACGCCAATTGTAAAAAGGGCTACATAGGCAATACCGGAGTGGGCTTCAAGAATAATTTTGTAAGTATCCATGGTCAAAAATTGTTTTTTACAAATATATCAAAAAATGAAATGCTCCAAAATTATGGGAACACGGCAGACCAATAAATAATGAATCCAAATTACGAAATAAAATCTTAATAATTAACATTTCTTTAATTGAATTGGTCACTGTTTTAAAATCCAATATCATAAATTTGCGGAAATGATGAAAAAAGCCGTACATATTACTTTTTTGTGCTTATTCTTTCTGCTTGGTATGCGTTGCGATGCCGGCAATAAGAAAAACTTGTCATTGACTTTTCCTGAAACCAATTGCACACCGCAATTAAAAACATGCCAATACGGTCTTTCAAAAAAAGAATTTTCGGTTGTGCGTGACACATTGGATAAGCTCCATAAAAAGAAGAAATTTTCTAACCCCTATCGTTATAGTATGGCCAGGCTTTCAAAATGCCATGGTTTGACTTTACTTTTTGGAGCCGTTTCTTCTTCAAAATTTGTTTTCCATACTTATTTTGCTTTGGCAAACCCTTTTGAAAAACATTCCCTGTTTGGTTCTTTCTGCCATAAAGGAAAACTACTATCCATCTTCTATCCCTTTCAGGCTTTTTGGTAATAAATAATTGATTTTCTTTTTTAAGATTCTCTACCTGAATCTTCCTAAACATTGTCCAATTAAATTATTACAGATATGAACGAATTAGAAAATACGGCAGCAGCCTCACATCACCTTTATCCACTTATAAGTGATTTGGGACTAATTCTTATGACTGCCGGTGTTGCCATTTTACTTTTTAAGAAAATCAGACAACCTTTAGTTCTTGGATATTTAATTGCGGGATTTCTTGCGGGCCCTTATTTTACGTTATTCCCTTCTGTAAAAGACGTACAAAACGTTGAAGTCTGGGCAGAAATCGGGGTTATTATATTGCTTTTCAGCCTGGGCCTCGAATTTAGCTTTAAGAAATTGATGAAAGTCGGCGGAACGGCCTCCATTACTGCCCTGGTACAAATTTTCTCTATGGTATTTTTGGGATATTGGTGTGGTCAGCTCATGGGCTGGTCTTCTATGGACAGTATCTTTTTGGGTGTTATCCTCTCCATTTCGTCAACTACTATCATACTTCGGGCTTTTGATGAATTGGGTGTAAAAGGCCAGAAATTTGCCGGCATTGTTTTTGGCGCGCTGATTGTTGAAGATATTGTAGCTATCCTTATGATGGTTCTGCTTTCAACCATTGCCGTAAGTCAGCAATTTTCAGGAATGGAACTTTTTGAATCAGTATTAAAACTTTTGTTTTTCCTTATACTATGGTTTGTAGGTGGTATCTTTTTCATTCCTACCTTACTAAAAAAGGCTAAGAATCTTTTAAGCGATGAAACCCTGTTGATTGTTTCCTTAGCTTTATGCCTTATGATGGTAATTCTGGCTACTATGGCCGGTTTTTCACCTGCTTTGGGTGCTTTTATCATGGGTTCTATTATTGCTGAAACCACCAAAGCGGAACGCATTGAACACCTCGTTAAACCTGTAAAAGATCTTTTTGGAGCCGTTTTCTTCGTATCTGTAGGAATGCTTATCAATCCTAGTACATTGGCAGAATATGCCGTTCCGGTAATTATTATCACCTTGCTGACCGTTTTTGGAAAAACTTTAAGTTCCACTATCGGAACCCTTATTTCCGGACAGCCCTTAAAACAGTCTGTACAAACCGGGATGAGTTTAGCTCAAATTGGTGAGTTTTCGTTTATCATTGCTACTTTAGGGATGACATTGGGCGTAACCAGCAATTTCCTTTATCCTATTGTAGTTGCCGTTTCTGCCATATCAACATTTACGACTCCTTTTATGATTAAGCTTTCTATTCCGGTTTCCAATATGCTGGAAAGAAAACTCCCTAAAAAATGGATTAAGGCAATCGACAGCTACAGTTCCAGTTCGCAGACTATAAAAGCCACAAGCAACTGGGTTTTATTTTTAAGATCCAGCATCATTCAGATTATAATCTATTCTGTAATTATAATTGCCATTATTCTGCTTTCTTCAAGAGTAGTACTTCCTCTTGTAAACGGTTCGCAATGGGCCAATGTCGCGATAGCTGTTCTAACACTTTTATGTATTTCACCTTTCTTATGGGCCTTGTCGTTCAGAAAAGTTGCGCCTACCGCTTATGAGGAATTGAAACGGGAAAGAAAATTTTTAGGACCAATAAAAATTGTCAATATTATCCGAATACTGTTTACCCTGTTTTTTATTGGATTATTGCTCAACAGTTTCTTTTCTAATTTCATTGCCTTTACTGCTTTGGTTATTTTTGCCGTGGCTTATATGGTTTTCCCTAAAAAGCTGCAAACATTATATGACCGAATCGAAAACCGATTTATGCAGAATCTTAACGACCGGGAAAATACGGAAGCTTCAAAAAGCAAGCGGGAGCTTTCTCCCTGGGATGCGCACATGACTACTTTTGAAATCAGTGCCGAATCCAATATTGTTGGGAAACCGCTACACCAGCTGGAACTCCGTGAAAAGATAGGAATCAATATTGCGGCAATCAAACGCGGAAATATTACAATTAATGTTCCTAACCGAAATGAGCAGATTTATCCAAATGATATTCTCTATGTCATAGGAACAGACCGACAGATAGAGAAATTCAAGACCTATCTGCAGCAGAGTTTTGTGGCAGTTCCTGAAAACAATTCTGAAACTGTCCTGAAAAATTTCGAATTGAAAAACGAAGATTTTATTGGCAAAACCATACGCGAATCACAGCTTAGAGAAAAAACAGATGGCCTGGTCGTGGGAATTGAACGGGAAGGCCGCCGAATGATGAATCCGGAATCCCACGTCGTACTTGAAAGAAACGATATTATCTGGATTGTAGGCGATAAGAAAAAAATGAATTCTATTACACTAAATGCTTCTTAATAATTATTTACTTAACTAAATTCTAAAATGGATAATTTTGATTGGAAACAGCTCATTAACCCTGAATTCTACATTGCAATGGAACTTGGGGGCGTTAGCGTTGGACTGTATGTTGTGCTTTTTATTGTTTTTGCAGAAACAGGATTGTTTGCCGGGTTTTTCCTTCCGGGTGACAGCCTTCTTTTTCTTGCCGGAATCTACAGCCGTGAACTTGTAGAAAATCTTGTTATCATTGAAAGTGACTTTGGCAACGTTGCTTTACTGGCTACATTGGTTGCTATTTCCGGAATTATCGGAAATACGGTGGGTTATTGGTTTGGTGCAAAAAGCGGATGGTATCTTTATAAAAAAGAGGACAGCTTCTGGTTCAAGAAAAAGTATCTGGAGCAGTCGCGCGTATTTTTTGAAAAATACGGCGGGAAAGCGATTATCATTGCACGTTTCATGCCTATCCTGAGAACCTTTGCCCCGATTATTGCCGGAATCGTGCAAATGGACAAAAAACGTTTCATATTCTACAATATACTAAGTTCTTTCTTATGGGCTTTCAGCTTAATTATGGCTGGACATTATCTTTATGGTTTGTTTTTAAGCAAATTTGACATTGATTTGAAGAGCCATATTGAAATCATTATCCTTATCATCGTAGCGGCTACTACCATTCCGCTAGTGGTGAAATTCTTGAAAGGAAATAAAGAAACTCCGGAAAACAATACAGAAGAATAATAAAAAGCCTCTCGATTTAGAGGCTTTTTCTTTTAGACTAAACTCATTAGTTCTTATTTCTTATCTAAAAAATAACGCAGCAAAAGAGCCGTTGAACTGTCATGTTGTTTTACAACGCCTGAATTGATTTCATCAAGAATTGAATTCGCTAATTGTTTGCCAAGTTCAACACCCCATTGGTCATAACTGAAAATATTCCAGATTACGCCCTGTACAAAAATCTTATGTTCATATAATGAAATCAGTGAACCTAAAGCTTCTGGCGTTAGCTGTTGGATTAGCAATGTATTGGTTGGCTTGTTCCCCTGAAAAATCTTAAATGGTGTCAGGAATTCTGCTGCTCCTGAGGAGAAATTTGTTTTTGTAAATTCTGCCCTTACCTGGTCTTCCGTCTTTCCATTCAGCAAAGCTTCTGTCTGGGCAAAGAAATTCGACATTAGTTTATTGTGATGGTCTTCATCGCCATATAGAGGTTTTACAAAACCAATAAAATCAGTAGGAATCAATTTGGTTCCCTGATGGATTAGTTGGAAAAATGCGTGCTGTGAATTGGTTCCCGGTTCGCCCCAAATGATTGTTCCTGTCTGGTAGTTTACCGGATTGCCGTCTCTGCCAACACTTTTTCCATTACTTTCCATGATTGCCTGTTGAAGGTAGGGAGCCAGTTTCTGGAGGTATTGTGTATAGGGAATCAGCGCTTCGCTTTCTGCGCCAAAGAAGTTGTTGTACCATATGCTCAAAAGTGCCAGAACTACAGGAATATTCTGGTTGAATTCTGCCGATTTGAAATGTTCATCCATTTCATTCGCACCTTTCAGCAGTTTATTGAAATTGTCGAATCCTACAGCCAAACTGATGGACAGGCCTACAGCACTCCACAAAGAGAATCTTCCTCCAACCCAATCCCACATAGGAAAAACATTATCCGGATTGATTCCGAATTCTGTTACCTTCTGGATATTTGTAGAAACAGCCACAAAATGCTTGGCAACGTCTTCCTGTCTTGCTGATTTTAAAAACCACTTACGTACCGTTTCAGAGTTTGAAAGCGTTTCCTGGGTGGTAAATGTTTTTGAAACCACTACAAAAAGTGTCGTTTCGGGATTTAGGTTTTTGATTTTTTCCTGTACGTGATCACCATCAACGTTAGAGATAAAATGAACATTCAGGTGGTTTTTATAAAACTGAAGGGCTTCTACTACCATTGCCGGTCCTAAATCTGAACCCCCAATTCCAATGTTTACTACATCTGTAAAAGCTTTTCCGGTGAAACCTTTTCTTTGTCCGTTAATAACCTCGTCACAAAAGGCCTTAATCTTGTTTTTTACGCGATATACCTCCGGCATCACATTTTGTCCGTCTGCGGTGATTACAGCAGATTCAGGAGCGCGTAAAGCAGTATGAAGTACCGCCCGGTTTTCGGTTTCGTTGATACTATCGCCATTAAAATATTTGGCAATGGCGTCTTTCAGATTTACTTCCTCAGCCAAAGACAAAAGCAAGCTTATTGTTTCTTCTGTGATAATATTTTTAGAATAATCTACAAGAAAGTTATTCCATTGAAGATTAAATTTTTCTGCTCTGGAGCTATCGTTTGCAAACATTTCCTGCATTGAAGCATATTGCATTTCAGCGAAATGTTCACGCAGTTTTTGCCAAGCAACTGTTCCTGACGGATTGGTTCTGCCTAAAGCCATGGTAATAAAAAATTAGATTTGTAGTCTTTTGAAGGCTCAAATTTAGGCAATAATGAATTACTTTTTGAATTTAATTGCAGCGATGCTGTCTAATTCTTTTTTGAGAGGCGCCATTTCAGCCATGAATCTAGGCTTGTATTTCGCATCCATCGGGATTGAATTCGGGAGTTTCTGTTTAAGGGCATCAACCTGTACGCCGTTTTTCCAGAAACGGTAACAAACGTGCGGTCCGGTTGCCAGACCTGTACTTCCTACTTTTCCAATAACATCCCCCTGAGAAACCCGTTGTCCTTTTCGAACCAATATTTTAGACATATGGAGGTATTGCGTCGAATAGGTCGAATTGTGTTTGACTTTTACAAAGTTTCCGTTTCCGGCGGTATATCCGGTTTTTTCAACCACACCGGTTGCCGTCGTTATAATTGGGGTTCCCGCCGGCGCTGCATAATCAGTACCGTTATGGGCTTTGAATCGCTGTTGTACGGGATGGAATCTTCTTGTTGAAAATTTTGAGGAAATCCTGAATCCGAATTTTAAAGGTGCTTTCAGGAACATCGTCTTGAGCACTTTTCCTTCCTCGTCATAGTAATTTACTTTTTTTGCCGTAGTATCCTGCTTGAACGGAAAGGCATAGATTTTTTTTCCTTTGTATTCAAAAAAGGAAGCTTCCAGGCTTTCTACACCTGCATAAATTGTGTCGCTGATGTATTTCTCATTAAAAGTAACAGCAAACTTATCGCCTTTCTGAATTTTGAAGAAGTCGACAGAATAGGCATAAATATCGGCAAGATTTTGAGCGAGTGAAGCGTCAACACCTGCCTTGCTTAGAGTTTCAGACAATGAACTTTCGATTTCCGTAGCTATTGTTCTTCTTTTAATCGTTATTGGTTTTTTATTTCTATAGGCCACAATAGAATCTCTTAAATCAATAACGTTGTAATGAATATTATCCGGTTGGTAAATAAAAACCTGAACCGTATTGGGTGCTGTTTTTGTTTTTAGGATGGTATAAGGTCTACCGGCACGGATATCTCTGAAGTTAAAAGAATCTCTGGCTTTTTCTGTTATTTCGTGTACTTTGTATTTGCCCAGATTATGTTTGTCCATCAATGTTCCAAACGTATCGCCACTTTTGACTGTATCATTCACAACCAAAAAATCATTTAGTGTAAAACCAAATTCAACAACAATCGGCTCTTTTACAGGAACTTCTTTAATATTATTTTCTTTTTCGGACTTTTCTTCCTTGTTACAGGAAACCAGGGTAAATAGCAATAGTAAGGTTAAAACAGCGTATTTCAAATCGTATTCTTTAATCTAATTAGACGTTTTTTTCTTCTCCCCAAGAGGCCAGCTCTTCCGGAGACCATAATTCTGGAAAAAATATCCTTCTTTGGTATTTTGGATGCATGTATTTTTTCCAATCGCTTCCGCCGGTGGCTTCTCCGTCACCTTTGCCGCTTCCGTCAATATATTTTTTTGCGGTATTCAAATGCTGCATGACCCATGTAATGTTGACCGTATGGTCATAATGGCGCATGGCTTTGATTAATTCTTCATTTTTCTGGTCCTGTTCCGGCAATTCTTTGAATTTACGCCATACGTTTATCGTATTGTATTCTTCCATATAGCTTAAGAATTGAGGTTTGTATTTTCTTTCAAATTCTTTAAGCAGGTATGATTTTTCGCCGGTATGATAATCTTTTCCTGCGGCCTGCCAATAAAGGTGTTCTAAGGCATGCTCATAAGGCGTATTTCTGTCAATTGTTTTTCTGAAACGATAATCAATCAGGTTAATCAGGTCTGTAGAACAAAACTCAATCAATCTGTATTGTGCACTTTGGAAACCGCTGGCCGGAGTCAGCGTATTTCTGAATTTCATATATTGTTCAATTTCCATTCCATCACCCATAATATCGAATGAAGTGGTCAGCATATCGAAATAACGGCTGATTCGCATCAGCTTTTCTGTAAAATATGATGTTTCCGGTTTTGGGGTATGGCAGAGCTGTTCCATTTCCCATAAAATCATCTTGAACAATAACTCGTTTACCTGATGGTACATGATAAAAACCATTTCATCTGGTAATGTTGTTCTTTGAATCTGTAAATTTAATAAGGCATCCGTTTGAATATAGTCCCAATAGGTTATTGGTTTGGACCAAAGCAACCCTTCGAGGTGCGTTTCGGTTTTTTGATTTATTGCCTGAAATTTTTCTTCTAGTTGATCTAACTGATCTTTAATATTGGGAGTAATATCCATTTTTATTTATCTGCTATAATTTTGAAAGGATGTATCAATCCTTTATATCCGTCCAAATCGGCTTTAAGAGAACCTACGGCCAGACTGGCCTTGATTCGTAACGGAATTCTATTCTCATCGTCTGAAATCCAGACCGTTAAACTTTCTTCTTCTTTAAAAACGCGACCTGCCTGAACATAAGGTCTGAAGATCATCGTATTTACTTTTCCAAATTTAGTTTTTAAAACTTCTCGACCCATAAATTTTAACTTAAACTTTGTGGTTTCGTCGTCAAAAAACATATCAATAACAATTGACTCGCCTACTTTTAATTTGTCAATTGTTGGATGGTTTCTTAAAAAATAGAATGAGGAAACTATGTCCTGAACGTTCTCAGGAACAGAAATGGTTTTTTCTGAATTTTTCTTGTAGTCTTTAACCAGTACGTTATTTGCTGACTGGTTAAAAAAACCTTCCTGATTTTTGGTATAGCCGCCTTCATTAATCTTTCTGACAAATTGGTAAGGCTGTCCGGTTTTCTTATCGAAATAACTCTGGTAATCGTCATTTACCTTAAAGAAAAATTTTGTCATACCGGTCGTATAACCGTTTCCTACAGCATGGAAAACTTTTTTCCCGTTTTTGGTAGCTTCTTTGACTTCAAGCGTGGCGTAACCCGCATTGACCAAGCCGTAATGTATTCTGAATTTGAACCATTCACCAACATCAAAAGCTTTATTGTCCTGGGCCTGAAGGTTCGCAGTTGCAAACAATAATAATATTATAATCTTTTTCATAATTCAATTTTATATGTCTTCCAACTGTTAATACAATTTCTATTCCAAAAGTATTAAAACAAAAAAACCCAGTCAAAGATTATGACTGAGTTTTTATGCTATTAACCAACCAAAAAACTATAAATTATGAAAAATTTACATAAAAATCGAAGGAAACCACTCCCTCTCTTTTTGCGGGTGCAAAGGTATGCAATAATTAAATTATTGCAATTAAAAAATCAACTTTAACACAATATTAGCAAAAAATAGTTTTTTGAAAGGTTTGATTTTGCATTATTCTCAGAAAATTATACCATTCTATAAAGTTCCTCTTTTTTCTTGCTCTCTTTCGATAGATTCGAATAAAGCCTTGAAATTTCCTGCTCCGAATCCGCGTGCTCCCATTCTCTGAATGATTTCAAAAAACAGCGTAGGACGGTCCTGAACCGGTTTTGTGAAAATCTGAAGAAGATACCCTTCCTCATCAGCATCAACCATGATTGCCAGTTTTTCAATTTCATTCAGGTCTTCCTTCATCATTTTCATATGCTCGCCCAATCTTTCCGGAACCGCTTCATAATAGGCTTTTGGCGGAGCCGATAAGAACTCTACTCCACGAGCTTTCAATTGAGAAACCGTTTTGATGATATCGTCTGTTGCTATAGCGATGTGCTGTATACCAGGACCGCCATAGAATTCCAAATATTCTTCAATCTGTGATTTTTTCTTTCCTTCAGCAGGCTCGTTGATAGGGAATTTGATTCTTCCGTTTCCGTTTGACATTACTTTACTCATCAAAGCAGAATATTCCGTATTGATTTGCTTGTCATCAAACGAAAGGAAGTTTACAAACCCCATTACATCTTCATACCATTTCACCCACGTATTCATTTCGCCCCAACCTACGTTTCCAACCATGTGGTCAATGTATTTGAAACCTGTTGGCTCCGGGTTGTAATCTGATTTCCATTCTTTATATCCCGGCAGGAATACGCCTGTATAGTTTTTTCTTTCTACGAACATATGGACTGTTTCGCCATAGGTATAGATTCCGGCACGAACCACTTCTCCGAATTCATCTTTTTCAACAGTTGGCTCCATGAAAGGTTTTGCGCCTCTTTTTGTAGTTTCTTCAAATGCACTTCTTGCATCTTCTACCCAAAGCGCAGCCACTTTCACACCATCTCCATGTTTTCTGAGGTGGTCATTCAATACTGAATCTCCGTTTAAAGGTGTAGTCAACACCAAACGAATTTTATCCTGTTTTAAAACATAGGAAGCCCTGTCGCGAACTCCTGTTTCCAAACCGGCATAGGCCAATGACTGGAAACCGAAAGCTGTTTTATAATAATGTGCGGCCTGTTTTGCATTGCCTACATACAATTCAACATAATCTGTTCCTAACAGCGGAAGGAAATCCTGTGCTCCTTCAAATATTTTTTCTAATCCGTATTCTACTGATTTTACTTCTTTACTCATTTTAGTATGTTTTTTCTAACCCTGGCAGGGTTTAGAATCCTGCCAGGGTTGTTAGTTGTTTTTTGTTTTATTTGTTTTTTTATTCTACCCAGGACTTATAGTATTGCCCGTCGTCCAATCCCATTGCTTCTTCGGTTACCATCAGCGGACGGAATGTGTCTACCATAACTGCCAGTTCTTCGGTTTCTGTTTTTCCAATACTTCTTTCCATCGCACCCGGTGCCGGACCGTGAGGAATTCCTTTCGGATGCAGCGTAATGTGACCCTGCTCAATGTTGTTTCTACTCATAAAATCACCGTCAACATAATACAGCACCTCATCACTGTCAATGTTACTGTGGTTATAAGGAGCCGGAATTGATTTTGGGTGATAATCATACAGTCTCGGACAGAAAGAACAAACAACGAAAGTTGATGTTTCAAAAGTCTGGTGTATTGGCGGCGGCAAATGCACGCGTCCTGTTATTGGTTCAAAGTTATGAATACTGAAACCGTAAGGAAAGTTATATCCGTCCCAGCCTACTACGTCAAAAGGGTGAGTAGCATATACTACTTCATGAATCATTCCTTCTTTTTTGATTTTAATCAGGAAATCACCTTTTTCATCGTAGGTTTCCAGTTCGGATGGCAGTTTGAAATCTCTCTCACAGAATGGCGAATGTTCCAAATGCTGTCCGGATTGGTTCTTATATCGTTTTGGCGTATAAAAAGGCGCAAACGATTCTACATAGAACAAACGGTTATCCGAAGTTTCAAAGTCGATTTGGTAGATAATTCCTCTTGGAATAATAAGATAATCCCCATATTCGAAAGGTATATTTCCCATCATCGTACGCAGGGTCCCTTTTCCTCTGTGGATGAAAATCATTTCATCAGCATCGGCATTTTTATAGAAATAGTCGCGTAATGATTTTTGCGGAGCCGCCAAACCTATGGTGCAATCCTTATTGACAAGCATTGCTTTTCTGCTATCCAGAAAATCTTCCTGAGGCTTCAATTCGAAACCTTTGAATAGTAATGACTTGATATTTTTACCAATGGCAATTTTAGGTTCAACCGAATACGAAGCTTTGATTTCCTTCACTTGTGTTGGTCTGTGAACATGATATAACAGAGAAGAATGCCCATGAAAACCTTCTGTACCAAAAAGCTGCTCGTAGTAGAGTCCGCCATCCGGTTTTTCAAATTGCGTATGTCTCTTTTGGGGGAAATTCCCCAATTTATGATATAGTGGCATAATTATTAGATTTATGAATTATGAATTTAGTTTTTGGATATAGAATCCAAAAACTCATTCCGGGTTTCTCTTAATAAGAAACTTCAAATGTGCCAATAAACCTTCCCAACTCGTATTCATAGTCACAAATATCGGAAAAATTAATTTTTTCACATTATTTCTTGTGAAATATTTATAAAAAGGAAAAAGGCATTACTGATTGTAAATTTTTTCAGTAATGCCTTTATTTATTTTAGAAAAAAACTATCTGCTTTTTTTATAGCTGTAAGCATAAATCAGGGCATGAATTGCCGCGAAAATCAATGAGAAATAATACAAGAAAGTATCATCTATGTTCGGGTCTCTATGGTGGATGATTGCCACTATCACTAAGGCTACAACCATTCCTAATCCGGAACCGGCTACTACTTTAAAGCTGTCTAAGTTGAAGTTCCCTTTATTCAGGATACTATGTTTCATTCCGTAAAACAGGTAAAGGTCAAAGCCAATCATCATCCAAACGATTAATCGAATCCAGGTATCCAATGGTAAAAATACCATCATAAACAAGCAAACCAGTACACCGGCAATAGGCACAAAAGGAACCAAAGGTGTTCTGAACGCTCTTGGCGCATCCGGCATTTTTTTACGCATTATCAATACGCCAATACAAACTAATATGAAAGCGAATAATGTTCCGATACTTGTCATTTCTCCTACAACCCTGGCAGGCACAAAGGCCGCGAAAAGGCTCACGATTACCATGAAAAGGAAGTTGTTTTTTGCAGGAGTTCTGAATTTTGAATGTACTTCAGAAAACACTTTTGGCATCAGACCGTCTTTACTCATTGAGAAGAATACACGGCTCTGCCCCATAAGCATCACCAGAATTACCGAAGCATAACCTCCTAAAATTGCCAAAAGAATGGCGTTGTTCAACCACGGATAGGCTGGCGTAATCATTCCGTCTGCTCCGGCAGGCCCCATTGCTTCAACTGCAATCGCCACAGGCGCGATACCATCTTTTCCGGCAAATGCCTGATAATTTACCACCCCTGTCATGACGTGGGCAAAAAGAACATACAAAACCGTACAGATTGCTAAAGACAATAATATTCCTATAGGCATGTCTCTTTTTGGGTTTTTAGCCTCCTGGGCTGCCGTAGAAACAGCATCAAAACCAATATAAGCAAAGAATACAATAGCTGCTGCTCTGATAATTCCGGAAAAACCAAATTCACCAAAAGTTCCTGTATTTTTAGGGATATAAGGTGTATAGTTTTCAGGTCTGATATATTGCCATCCAACAGCAATAAAAATCAATACGACACTAACTTTTAAGAGTACAATGATTCCGTTTACGAGAGCCGATTCTTTGGTACCTCTGATCAATACCAGCGACATCACCATAACAATCAATACGGCAGGAAGATTTATTATTCCTCCTTCAAATGGCGAAAGCATATAGGATTCATCCAGATGGATGCCGTAACTGCTTAGAAATTTTCCGAGATATCTGGACCAGCTAATCGAAACCGTAGCGGCACCAACCGCATATTCCAGTACCAAATCCCAACCAATAATCCAGGCAACAAATTCTCCCATTGTCGCGAAGGAATAGGTGTAGGCACTTCCGGCTACCGGAATCATTGAAGAAAATTCCGCATAGCATAAACCGGCAAAAACACAGCCAAATGCGGCTACTAAAAAAGAAATCGTAATTGCAGGACCTGCATTCATTGATGCGGCAAGACCTGTTATCGAAAATAATCCGGCTCCTATTATCGCCCCTATTCCTAAGGCTACTAATCCTGGTGCGGTTAATGTTTTCTTTAAGCCTTTTTCATCTTCCGATGCTTCTGCCAGTAATTGTGGTAATGATTTTCTTTTCCAAATAGACATAAATTTGATTAGTTTAGTGTTTATTGGTTCCAAATATAGTTTTTTTATGGAATAATTAACACATAAACAAGAGATATAATTTTTTGGAACCGATTCTTTAAAACCAGAATCCTATGCTAAACCATGTCTGATGGTCTTTGGTTTCCGGCGACCAGGAGTGCTTGATTTCTACCGGGCCAATGATTGTTTCCAGACCATATCCAAAAGCATATCCTGAAAAATTTGGCCTGTCAATCCAATTGCTTGTATCAAAAATCTTATTGCCAATGTTGGCATAGTTTGCCGTGAAGTTGAGGTGGTTTTTTCGGAATATCTCGTAATCAACACCAACAGCTCCTTTGATATAGCTATTTCCGGAAAGGCTTACAAAATCATATCCGTAGAAATGCCTGAAATTATTAATCATATTGTAGCCATAGCCTCCCAATACGAAATCAAAAAACGGAACGGTTTGTTCGCCTACCGTAAAGCCGGCTTCTGACTGCAGGTTTAACGTAAATCGGTTAAAGAAGGTTTTGGAGAAAGCCATTTCTCCTTTCAGTATGCTGAAATTCTGGTATTCTTTCGTATAATCCGACGAATACACAAAAGACTGGAAATCACCACAAAAAAGGAATCCGTTTTTCGGAAAATATTTCTTGTCAAAAGAATCGTATTTCAGATAGGCAATAATGCTTACATAATCACTGTTTTCCAAAATAGGGTCTGTTGCTTCAAATGTTTTTGTCTTGATCTTCAGATGTTTAAATTCAGCCCCGGCACCAATAAGAAACTTCTGCGCAAAAATAGTCTGGAAATAGGCCTGATTGGTAAAATCAGAGTAATCGATATTGATAGAACTCAAGCCAAAAAGATTCAGGAGTTCCCCATTATTAAAATCGGTAAGTATGTTACGGTTAAAGGTATTGTATCGGGATTTAAGACCAAAACTCCAGTAAAACCCATTATCAATATAATAGTCCAGATAATATCTGAAATTATCACCCAATCCTATGTCTAAAGAAACAATATCGTTCTTAAAAAGAAGTTTTTTTTGGGTAACGTTCAACAAAACGGCACTTTTGTACAAGCCATCATAATGAAGCCCGAACTTCAGATAAGTTTTTATAGGATTTTCTACCAAAGTCATGCTCAATACATCATTTCCGGATGCCGATTTGGAAAACGAATAGCCAATACCGCTAAAGTTTTGGGTAGCGCTCAATGTATTGATTCCCTTATCGAGGTCCTCATAGCTAATTTTAGTTCCTGCCTTAAACCCAAGTTTCCCGATTACATAGGTGCGGTTATAATTTTCAAGCTGATTCGTTTTAATTTCACTTACAAACAGGCTGTCTCTTTGTAACGGAACCATTCTTTTTACAGGTTTTTCCGCATTTCCTACTTTTTGAATCTGGTCGATTACTTTTCGCGCAGCATCTTCTCCTGTTTTAATAATCTCATTGCCTTGAGAGAAAGAAATAACAGAATAGGCCGTAATATCGGGTTTTATGTAAATATCCGTCGCTTTCCTTTTGCGGTCCATTTTCTGAATCATCTGCATATTTGATATCTGGACCAGGATTTTTGTAGCATCTGTCAAGGCATCCCTGTCTTTCAAATCGTCCTGAACATCAACCCCAATAATGACATCTGCCCCAAGATTTTTTACTTCCAGAATCGGATAATTATTGGTTACACCTCCATCAACCAGCAATTTACCGTCAATTTCAACAGGCATATATAAGGATGGCAGTGCCGCACTTGCTATCATTGCCTGTGGCAGTGAACCTTTGTTCAGCAGAACTTGCTGCCCGGTTTCAATATCTGTGGCAATACACAAAAACGGAATGGGCAATTGGTTAAAATCCCGTATATGCCTCACATTGTGAGTCAGCTTGTTGAGCATATTGAAGTTATACAGTCCTTTTGACAAGGCTCTCGGAATACCAATCTTCATTTTTTTGAATGGTAATGTGAGCGCATACAGCTCATCATTCCTTTTTTCGTAGAAGTTTTTAGTCGACCTTGGAATATAATCCTGAATCAGGGCATCGTAATCTGTCGTCTTGAAAATGGAGTCAATTTGGGTTGCGCTGTATCCCGATGCATAGAGCCCGCCAATAATCGCTCCCATGCTGGTTCCCCCAATATAAGAAATCTCCACTCCCGATTCTTCCAACACCTTTAAGACGCCTATGTGGGCCAGTCCTTTTGCTCCTCCCCCGCTTAAAACCAATCCTACTTTTGGTTTTTTCTGCTCTTGTGAAAATACAACCGAGACAGAAAACATCAGCAGAAGTATAAGAGCTATTTTTTTCATAGGATAAGTTACTTGGTGGAATTGTAAAAGTCGGTAATTTTTTTGGCTTTTGAAACACCTACAACGTCAGAAATTTCTTTTTCTGTTGCCTGAGACAATCTTTTAACAGATTTGAAGTGTTTTATAAGCGTAATCATGGTTTTTTCACCTATTCCGGGTATAGTTTCTATTGATGTTTTTAAGGCACCTTTGCTTCTTTTATCGCGATGGTGTGTTATTCCAAAACGGTGTGCCTCATTTCGCAATTGCTGTATTACTTTCAGGGTTTCGGATTTCTTGTCCAGATACAACGGAACCGAATCACCCGGATAGAACAATTCTTCCAGACGTTTTGCAATACCAATAATGGCTATTTTGCCTCTTAAATCCAATTCTTCCAGACTTTTTAATGCGGAAGACAGCTGGCCTTTTCCTCCGTCAATAATGATGAGTTGTGGCAATGGCTGATTCTCATCCAACAGCCGTTTGTATCTTCTGTATACGACTTCTTCCATAGAAGCAAAGTCATTGGGCCCTTCAACGGTTTTGATATTAAAATGGCGGTAATCCTTTTTGCTTGGCTTCCCATCCTTGAAAACCACACAGGCAGCGACCGGATTGGTTCCCTGAATATTGGAGTTATCAAAACATTCGATATGTCTTGGTTCGACAGAAAGACGGAGGTCCTTTTTCATCTGTGCCATGATTCTGTTGGTATGGCGATCCGGGTCGACAATTTGTAATTGTTTCAACTGGTCCATACGATAGAATTTCGCATTTCGGATGGAAAGTTCCAGAACCTGCTTTTTATCACCCAATTGCGGAACCGTTACTTTTATATTTTCTCCCAAATCAACTTCAAAAGGCACAATCACTTCTTTTGACAGCAGTCTGAAACGTTCTCTCAATTCCACTATAGCCAATTCCAACAGTTCTTCGTCTGATTCGTCCAGCTTTTTTTTCAGTTCCATTGTATGGGAGCGGATAATGGCGCCATGGGAAATCTGCAAAAAGTTGATATAGGCCATGCTTTCATCTGAAACGATAGAAAAGACATCCACATTTGAAATCCTCGGATTGACAATTGTAGACCTTGACTGGTAGTTTTCCAGGGTTTCAATCTTGTCTTTTATTTTTTGCGCCTCCTCAAATTTCATTTCTGCTGCGAGATTTTTCATCAGCGTCTTGAAATCTTTCAGGCTTTCTTTAAAATTTCCTTTCAATATTTCACGGACAGCCTCAACATTGCCTTGATATTCTTCCAAAGACTGATATCCTTCGCAAGGTCCTTTACAATTTCCTATATGATATTCGAGACAGACTTTGTATTTGCCTGAATTGATATTTTCACGCGAAAGGTCATAATTGCAGGTCCGTAACGGATAGAGCTCCTTAATCAAATCCAAAAGCGTATGGACTGTTTTAAAGCTTGTATACGGACCGAAATACTCCGATCCGTCCTTTATCATATTTCTTGTGGTGAATATCCTTGAAAACGGCTCTTTCTTGATACAAATCCACGGATAGGTCTTATCATCTTTGAGCAAGACATTATATCGTGGCTGGAGTTTTTTTATCAGGTTGTTTTCCAGCAGCAGCGCATCTGTTTCTGTAGGCACCACTATATGCCTGATGGAGACAATTTTACGAACCAACACATTGGTTTTTCCGTTGTCGTGCAGCTTATTGAAATAGGATGAGACACGTTTGCGAAGATTTTTTGCTTTTCCTACATACAGAATCTTATCATCCTTGTCATAATACTGGTATACGCCCGGTCCGTCGGGCAAAGTCTGAATCTGAAGTTCAAGAGGAGTTCGCATCTTACAAAGTTAGTTTCAAAAATTCCGAATTGCAAGCGCCCCATTTCAATTTTTATATCGTTTTGGGAAATATTTAGCGTTCTGAATCCCAATTTTTATACATTTATATTTTTAAACATAACATGGCGCAACCTACTTATAAAAGCCTTACTATTTTGGGCGAAACCATACTTCCCGGCGAGAGCCGGACCCTGAATATGGAAATTGCAAAACTCCATACGATGACGAAGCTGAAAATTCCCGTAATTATCGAACGCTCCGAAATCGAAGGTCCGACTGTTTTATTTTCGGCAGGACTCCATGGCGACGAAATTAACGGAATCGAAATTGTAAGGCAACTTATCGTTCAAAAAATCAACCGACCAAAAACAGGCACAATTATCTGTATTCCGGTCATCAATGTTTTTGGCTTTTTGAACCGAAGTCGGGAATTTCCGGATGGCCGAGATATGAACCGGGTTTTTCCCGGCAGTAAAAATGGTTCACTGGCCAGTCGTTTTGCTTACTATCTGCTGAAAGAAATCATACCAAATGTTGATTATTGTATCGATTTTCATGCGGGAGGCGCCAGCCGTTTTAATGCACCGCAAATACGCATTGTTCCCAACAACCGTGAACTAAAAGCATTAGCCGATGTATTCCATGCGCCTTTTGCCCTGTATTCCAAAAATATTTCTGGTTCCTTCCGAAATTCCTGTGACCGACTGGGTGTAAAAATGCTGTTGTTTGAAGGCGGAAAATCACTTGACATCAATGAATCAATCACACAGCAGGGTGTTGAAGGAACCAAACGTTTTCTCGATTATTTCGGAATGCTGAATCCCAAACGAAAGGCAACTAATGCTGAGCAAAAAATTATTTATATTGAAAAATCAGCCTGGGTACGCGCCAAAGCATCGGGTTTGTTTCATGGTCTGACAACCATAGGCTCTTATGTAGAAAAAAGTCAGGTACTGGCTACCATTTCTGATCCTTACGGAAAAGTTGAATATAAAGTAAAAGCGCCAAACTCAGGATATATTATCAATGTTAATGATGCTCCTATTGTATACCAGGGTGATGCCATTTTTCATATTACAACGGCATTGGAAAATCAGGGCTGAAAAACAAAACAAATGCACAAGAAAGAATTACGATCAAAATACAAGGCTTTACGCGCTGAACTTTCACAAGAAGATATAGAGGAACGAAGTCTGGCCATTGCCAATCAGGTTGTCCGGATGGATATCTGGGATAAATTATACTATCATACCTTTCTGCCTATTAGCGAACACAAGGAAGTAGACACCGAATTCCTATTACAGGTACTGGCCGGAAGGGACAAAGAAATTGTAGTTTCAAAATCAGATTTCGAGACCCGAAAAATGACCCATTTTTTATTGACTGACAATACCCGATTCCAAAAAAACGAATACAATATTCCGGAGCCTGTGGACGGAATCGAAGTACCTCCTTCAAAAATAGATGTAGTTTTTGTGCCGTTACTTGCTTTTGATAAAAAAGGACATCGTGTGGGTTACGGAAAAGGATTTTACGATCTTTTCTTATCCGAATGCAAAAAAGACGTGCTGAAAATCGGATTATCATTTTTTGAAGCGGAAGAAGAAATTACCGATGTCTTTGAAAATGACGTCAGGCTTGATTTTTGCGTAACACCTAATACCATTTATAAATTCTAAAATCGTAACTTTAAAACAAAAAAGATGAAAACTACTTTAAAACTATCTATCGGATTGCTTTTGCTTTGTTTTGCCTTTTCAATTTCAGGATGTAGTGCAAGCGTTAGCACCGGAACATCGAGCAGATCCAGTAAGTCAAAACCGTTACCTCCTGGACAGGCAAAAAAAGTGACTGGCGAAAAAAGTGCTAAAAAATATGCTCCGGGACAGAACTAAGCCAGTTCCGAACGTTTGTTAGAGCCTGAAAATGCTTTTTTATTAAAAACAATCAATATACCTACTCCGGTAGATATGGCCATGTCTGCTATATTAAAAATAGCATTAAAAAAGGTAAAATGTTTGCCTCCCCAGATTGGAAGCCATGTTGGAAGATTGCCTTCCCAGATTGGAAAATAAAGCATGTCAACTACTTTTCCGTGAAACCAGGTACCATAAGGCTGATCCGAGAAAAGCGTTGCGGTCTGACCTGTACTGTGATCGAAGATTACTCCGTAAAAAACAGAATCGATAATGTTTCCGAAAGCTCCTGCCAGAATAAGCGAAATAGCTACAATCAGGTATCGGGAACTGTTTTTTCTGACCGAATCCCAAAGCCACCAGCCAATTCCTGTCACAGCTACCAGCCTAAAAAGCGTCAGAATCAGTTTTCCATAATCTCCAGGGATTTGTGTTCCCCAAGCCATTCCTTCGTTTTCAATCAACAAAATCTTAAACCAGCTGGCTACGTTTATCTGTCCTTCTTCACCATAGATAAAATTGGTTTTGATATATATCTTGGATATCTGGTCAACGATAAGAATTAGGATAACTAATAAATATGCTTTTTTTAATGACATTTTCTTTACTTTATTGCGCAAAAATAGAAATATTATTTATAAAATCACTTGCCGTGATGAGTTCGTTTTGACTCTGCTTTTAAATATTAAAAAAACGCTCCTTATATGGGAGCGTTTTTGTTATCTGTTATTTTAAAAGCAACTATCGCTGCAGGTTTTTGGCTTCGATACTCATTGTAGCATGAGGAACGATTTTAAGCCTTTCTTTGCTGATCAGTTTTCCTGTCACTTTGCAAACACCGTAGGTTTTGTTTTCTACTCTGAAAAGTGCATTTTTCAAATCGCGGATAAACTTTTCCTGACGGATCGCCAATTGAGAGTTCGCTTCTTTCGACATCGTTTCGCTTCCTTCTTCGAATGCCTTAAATGTAGGAGACGTATCGTCTGTTCCGTTGTTAAGGTCATTCATATAGGCGCTTTTGATCAAATCTAAGTCTGCTTGTGCTTTTTGTATTTTTTTTAAAATAATTTCTTTGAACTCTGCTAGATCAGCGTCTGAGTATCTTGCAACTTCATCTACCATATTATATTATTTTGAAATTAATATACTTGTTTTTATATCGTCAAACTCAATTTCTATACCGTTTTCTACTTTATCCAGAATTATCAGCTCTTCTGTCAGCGTTTCAGCTTTGATATAATCCTGATTTGCCTGTAACGCTTCTTCGATAATTCCGTCTTTCTGGACCTGTACCTTAATCTTGTCCGTTACCTCAAATCCAGAGTCTTTCCTGATATTTTGAATACGATTGACTAATTCCCTTGCAACTCCTTCTTTTCTCAATTCATCCGAAATGGTAATATCCAAAGCTACAGTAATTCCGTTTGCATTGGCTACCAGCCATCCCTCGATATCCTGAGAGGAAATCTCTACGTCTTCAGAGGTTAAATTAATACTTTTCCCTGATATAACAATATCCAGCGATCCGTTTTTATCCAATTCATTGATCTGCTCCTGAGAGAAATTTTGTATTTCTTTGGAAATCAGACCCATATCTTTACCAAAACGCGGCCCTAATGCTTTAAAATTAGGCTTAATCTGCTTCACTAATACACCGGAAGCATCATCAAGCAACTCAATTTCTTTTACATTTACCTCTGCTTTTATCAGGTCAGACACCGCTTCAATCTCTGCTTTCTGTTTGGCGTCAAGCACCGGAATCATTACCTTTTGCAGGGGTTGACGCACTTTTATCATCTCCTTTTTACGTAGTGACAACACCAATGATGAAATCGTTTGTGCTTTCTCCATTCTGCTTTCTAACGATTTATCAACAAAGTTATCAGCATACTCAGGAAAATCGGCCAAATGTACGCTATCGAATGTTTCCTTATGTGTTGCCTGTGTTAAATCTCTGTAAAGCCTGTCCATAAAGAACGGAGCAATAGGAGCGCTTAGTTTGGCAACCGTTAAAAGACAGGTATACAGTGTCTGGTAGGCCGCAATCTTGTCTTGTGCGTATTCGCCTTTCCAGAATCTTCTTCTGCACAAACGAACGTACCAGTTGCTCAGATTTTCCTGAACAAAGTCCGAAACAGCTCTTGCTGCTTTGGTAGGCTCATAATCCGCATAATAACTGTCTACATTTTTAACCAGGGTATTCAATTCAGACAATATCCAACGGTCAATTTCCGGCCTTTCCTGTAATGGCACTTCGGCTTCCGAATAAGAGAAACCGTCAATGTTTGCATATAAGGCGAAGAACGAATACGTATTATATAAAGTTCCGAAGAATTTACGGCGTACTTCGGCAACTCCTTCAATATCAAATTTTAAGTTATCCCACGGATTGGCATTTGAAATCATGTACCAACGCGTAGCATCAGGACCGTATTCTGCCAGTGTTGTAAACGGATCTACGGCATTGCCCAAACGCTTAGACATTTTTTGTCCGTTTTTATCCAATACCAAACCATTTGAAACCACATTTTTATAGGCTACCTTATCAAAAACCAAAGCAGCTATAGCATGAAGCGTATAGAACCATCCGCGGGTCTGGTCTACTCCTTCTGCAATAAAATCAGCCGGAAAGTCTTTGTTTCCATCAATTTTGTCTTTATTCTCAAAAGGATAGTGCCACTGTGCATAAGGCATCGCTCCCGAATCAAACCATACATCAATCAGGTCGGTTTCACGTTTCATCGGTTTTCCGGAAGGTGAAACCAAAACAATTTCATCCACCACGTTTTTATGCAGGTCTACCAAATCATAATTCGCTTCCGACATGTTTCCGATTTCAAATCCTTTAAATGGATTTTCTTTCTGGAAGCCTGCTTCGATTGATTTTTCAATAGCGTTATACAGTTCTTCAACAGAGCCAATGATTACTTCTTCTCTTTTGTCTTCGGTTCTCCATATTGGCAACGGAATTCCCCAGTATCTTGAACGTGAAAGGTTCCAGTCGTTGGCATTTTTCAACCAGTTTCCAAAACGACCTTCTCCGGTCGATTTCGGCTTCCAGTTGATCGTTTCGTTCAGGTCGAACATCCTGTCTTTTATATCCGTAACCTTGATAAACCAGGAATCTAACGGATAATATAACAAAGGTTCGTCTGTTCTCCAGCTATGCGGATAACTGTGTACGTATTTTTCAACCTTAAAGGCTTTATTTTCTTCTTTTAAACGGATCGCAATTTCCACATCTACCGATTTCTCCGGAGCCTCGCCTGCATTATAATATTCATTCTTTACATATTTGCCGGCAAACTCACCCATATGCGACGTGAATTTTCCTTGCAGGTCTACCAGCGGAACCGGCGAACCATTTTCATCCAAAACTAACATTGGTGGGACTTCCGGTGTTGCCTCTTTCGCCGCTTTGGCATCGTCTGCACCAAATGTAGGAGCCGTATGAACGATTCCGGTACCATCTTCTGTGGTAACGAAATCTCCTGAAATTACTCTAAAAGCATTTTCAGGGCTCTGATATGGTAATGCAAACGGCAATAGCTGCTCATAACGGATACCTACCAGGTCAGCACCCAAAGCCTCGGCTACTATTTTATACGGCAATTGCTTGTCTCCACTTTTTACTTTATCAAAATCAGCTTCTTCCGTACTTTCAAAATAACCTTTACCAAATTGTTTTCCAACCAGTTTCTTTGCCAGAATAACGTTTACCGGTTCAAATGTATATTGGTTAAATGTCTTTACAAGAACATAGTCAATTTTTGGCCCTATAGTAAGTGCCGTGTTCGATGGCAATGTCCAGGGCGTAGTCGTCCATGCCAGAAAGTGGATATCGCCAAAACCTTGTAAAAAGGACGGTAATGTTTCCGAAAGAGCTTTGAACTGTGCTACTATGGTAGTATCAGTCACATCACGGTAAGCTCCCGGCTGATTGACTTCGTGAGAGCTTAATCCGGTTCCAGCTTTTGGAGAATATGGCTGGATGGTATAACCCTTATAAAGCAAGCCTTTATCATAAATCTGCTTCAAGAGCCACCAAACAGTTTCCATGTATTTTGACTTATAGGTCACATACGGATCCTGCATGTCCACCCAATAACCCATTTTTTCGGTCAGGTCATTCCATACATCGGTATAACGCATCACCGTTTTTTTACAGGCTTCGTTGTATTCTTCAATAGAAATTGTCTTTCCTATATCTTCTTTGGTAATTCCCAATTCCTTTTCGGTTCCCAATTCTACCGGCAGTCCGTGCGTATCCCAGCCTGCTTTTCTTTTTACCTGAAAACCTTTTTGAGTTTTATAGCGACAGAAAATATCCTTAATAGCACGCGCCATTACGTGGTGAATACCCGGCAATCCGTTTGCTGAAGGCGGTCCTTCAAAAAACACATACGGGCTATTCCCTTCACGTGTGGTTACGCTCTTTTCAAATATTTCTTGTTTTTTCCAGAAATCAAGTACTTCAGATGCCACTGTTGGCAGGTCAAGTCCTCTGTATTCAGTAAATTTTGTACTCATTTTTATCGCTTTGTAAAATCAATTTGCGAAAGTAATGAATTTTTTAATTAGTTATACCGTATCAGATGTTCGTTTTTCAGAAGATTCCGCTGACTATCAGGACTACTTTTCATGTTATCATGATTTAGAAATCAAAATAGTTCCCACCATAAACTTTAATATTTTTTACAGATTTTCTGTAATGGGAGTTTTCCGCATGGACCTAGATTTGCCAAGAAATATGTTTTTATCCGTAAAATGTTACATTTCTATACTAAAAATCTATTTCTTTGCGTTTTAAGACAAATTAACAGGACTTAACTTAAACAATTACAGGC
>NZ_MKVG01000008.1:11690-66439 GCF_001899155.1 Flavobacterium sp. 38-13 | reverse complement strand
AGTATGTCGCCGCCTTCCTTTGAAAAGGGTTCCCGATTGGGAACCCTTTTTTGTTTTGGGGAAATCCCATAAATAAAATAAGCCAATCAAAATTGGCTTATAAAATTTTCGAAAAGCAAAAGCTATTTAGGTATTAATTTCTAAATCGGTTATATAATCCTGATATTCATAGAAAAATCTTTCAAAAGCATCCATGTTTTCATAGAAGAAATCAAATATGGCTGGCCAGGTTGCCTTATTAAAAAGACTAATCCCTGTTTTTTCAACCCAAATTTTACTTATTACTTTCCCTGTTTCCAGATGAAAGTTTCTTTCAAAAATAACATCCGGAATATATTCGTCCACAAGAATTTGTTTTAAGGACTCAATTTTTTCATAATAGATTTTTCTTTTCTCTTCGTCTTTTGATTCAATATCAATAAGTACTTGTGCTTTTTTATTGTCAACATAAAATTTAAAGGAAAAGTCTTTTATTTTAGTATCGTAAAGAAGCCATTTTCTGGGATATTCCTCAGCGAAATTGACCCAAAATTCTTTTTTTATGATTTGTGCTTCCGCCTTACTATACATTTGGATAAATTGATTTGATTAGAATTAATTTGCGTACCTTTATTGAATCACATTGCAAAATTTATAATGGATTTTCCGGTATTTTTAAAATATATCCCAAAAATAGAAAAAGAAACGCTACCAGCTGTAGAAGCCCATGTAAAAATGGCTTCTTTAGACCGTATTTCTTCATTAATTGATAAATCCTACGATAGAGACGGACTTCGAAATGCGGCAGTCATGATGCTGGTCTATCCTAAAAATACAAAGGCATATCTAGCCTTAATTTTAAGAAATGCTTCTACGGGTATTCATTCTTCACAGGTGGCTTTGCCAGGAGGCAAAGTAGAACCGGAAGACATAAATCTGGCGACTACGGCACTTCGGGAAACTTTTGAAGAAATTGGTGTCCTGCCAGAAAGAATACAAGTTATAAAGGCCTTTTCTGAAGTATATATTCCACCAAGTCGTTTTTTAGTTTTTCCATTTTTAGGAGTATGCCTAAATGAATTAATTTTTGATCCAAGCCCAGATGAAGTTGCAAAAATGATTGAACTGCCTCTTGAAGATCTTATGGACGATACAAATTTGACAAATGTCCAATTAAAAACATCATATGCAGATGAGATTGAGGTTCCGGCATTTGACCTGCAAGGTCATATCGTTTGGGGAGCAACCGCTATGATACTTAATGAGCTTAAAGAAACGATAAAAAGAGTGCTTTAATAGCGATGATTTTGTATGTTTGCCGTTCTGTTTTAAAAATGCTGAATTAATTATGGGATTGTTTAAAAGAAATCCTTTTGGTCATATACTTTTTTTAAAAAAATGGCTTATCCGGGTATTCGGAATACTCACGCACAGGCGTTATAGAGGCTTTAATGAATTACAGATAGACGGATCTGAAATCATCAGGGCACTACCGGATAGGAATGTATTGTTTATTTCAAACCACCAGACTTATTTTGCCGATGTAGTGGCTATGTTTCATGTTTTTAATGCCAGTTTGAAAGGTAGAGAAGACAACATAAAAAATATTGGTTATATCTGGAATCCAAAGCTTAATATTTATTACGTTGCTGCGAAAGAAACAATGAAAGAAGGTCTTCTTCCCAGAATTTTGGCCTATGCTGGAGCGATTACGGTTGAAAGAACCTGGCGTGCCAAAGGAAAAGACATCCAACGTGAAGTCAACCTAAACGATACTGAAAACATTAAAATTGCTTTAGAAGATGGTTGGGTAATCACATTTCCACAAGGAACTACAAAATCTTTTAAACCGGTAAGAAAAGGTACTGCCCATATCATTAAGCAGCATAAACCAATAGTTGTCCCAATTGTTATTGACGGATTCAGACGTTCTTTTGATAAAAAAGGATTACGTTTGAAGAAAAAAGGAATACTTCAGTCTTTTATTATTAAAGAGCCTCTAGATATTGATTATGAAAACGACTCTATTGAAGAAATCGTTGAAAAGGTGGAATACGCGATTGAGCAACATCCTTCCTTTTTAAAAGTACTTCAACCGGAAGTTTTAGAAGAAGTCTTAAAAGTAGAAGAAGAGTTAAATAAAAAAAGAAGATGGGACTATTAATCCCATCTTCTTTTTTTATGACTCAATCTCATTAAAGATCAATCTTTTTCAATTCCTCATAGTTCTTATACAGCTTTCGCATCAGGATGCCATATAGCAATTTGTAGAAAAGCCAGAAGACAGAGGTAAATAGGATTATCATTATAAGCATACTGCCAATAAAGATTGCCATGGTTTTTATACCATCATGCTCAATTTTATCCTTCATTAAGGCCAAATCAGGATTATAAAAATAAGCAATACAGAATCCTATTATCAGACAGAAAATAATCATTCCCAAATTATACCATACATATATATTTACTGTCCTTCGCGTTTTCAATATATTTCTCATCAGGACTTTAGTAGAATCCGTCGTTGAAATAAGCACGTAGTTCTTATAAAACGCATAAATGAAAAAGATGATAACTGCATAGTGGGCATAAGAAAGTACTCTTAAAAACACTACTATGTTATTTATATCAAGTTTGTTAAAATATTCATCATTATTGGAGAAAATACTGATTCCTATCCAAAACAGAAATTCGAAAATACCTATAATCATGATTAATTTCACTACTGAAGATGAACTCTTATGAATCATCTTATAGATATCTTTTTCCGAAACCTGTTGGAAGGAATCTGCTCTCTTCTGCCAGTCTTTCTTTAATAAATCTAATTCTTTCATATTTTTTATTTCCTTATCAAGGATTTAATATTTTCTTTAATTTCCCTTTAATCCTGTTCATTTTCACTCTCGCATTCACTTCGCTGATTCCTAAAGTTTCCGATATTTCCTCATAATCCTTATCTTCCAGGTACATGAAAATTAAAGCTTTTTCAATGTCGTTTAACTGGTATACGGCTTTATACATTAGTTTTATCTGTTCCTCTTCTTCATAATTATAATCCTCCTGCTTAATGAAGTGCTTTGTATTGTCAAATTCTGTTGTGGAAATTGACCGCGTGCTTTTCCTGTATAAGGTAATGGCTGTATTTAGTGCAACGCGATAGGCCCAGGTGGTGAATTTTGAGTCACCTCTGAATTTTGGATAGGCCTTCCAAAGCTGGATTGTTATTTCTTGAAAAAGATCATTATGGGCGTCTTCACCAGACGTATATAATCTACAAATCTTGTGGATTATATTCTGGTTTTCTTTTAACTGTTTGACAAAAGACTTTTCTAAATCTTGACCCATGTTGTGTTAGTAGCGTATAAAGCAATTTTGTTACAAGTTAGCCAAATTTTATTTTAGCAGGCCTGGAGTAGCCTTATTTTTCGATAGAAAACTTCGTATCTTGCAGTAAGAATAAAGTAAGATGAATATTCCACAGTCAGATTATCCAAGAATTGTTATAGTAGGTGGCGGTTTTGCAGGAATTGCATTGGCCAAGAAATTAAAAAATAAACCCGTGCAGGTAGTGCTTTTGGATAAGCATAATTACCATACTTTCCAGCCACTCCTGTATCAGGTGGCAACTGGCGGTTTAGAAGCAGGCTCGATTGCCTATCCGATCCGGAAAGTCGTGCACGAATATAAAAACTTCTATTTCAGACTGTGCCATGTCAATGACATCAACACAAAAAACAATAAAATTATAGCCGATATTGGCGAACTCCGATACGATTATCTGGTCATTGCAACAGGTTCCAAGACCAACTATTTTGGGAATAAGGAAATCGAAAGAAATAGTATTGCCATGAAAACCATTCCACAGTCGCTTAATATCCGTAGTCTTATACTCGAAAATTTTGAACAGGCACTTCTGACTGATGATGAACATGAGAGGAATGCATTGATTAATTTTGTTCTGGTTGGAGGCGGTCCTACAGGCGTAGAACTGGCAGGAGCTTTGGCAGAAATGAAGAATGCCATATTGCAAAAAGACTATCCGGATTTGGATATCAGCAAAATGCAGATTAACCTTATCCAAAGCGGAGACAGAATCCTCAATACAATGTCTGAAAAATCATCTGCTGCTGCAGAAAAATACCTGAAAAACCTTGGCGTAAACGTTTTAAAAAACATTAGGGTGACCAGTTATGACGGAAGGACAATATCTACCAATACGGATGTTGTTTTGGAAACTGCCACATTGATTTGGACAGCCGGAGTACAGGGAGCAATGGTCAATGGCCTTCCGGCTTCTTCACTGATGGAAAAAGTTGAAAGAATCAAAGTGAATGAATATAATCAGGTAATTGGTTTCCCTAATATTTTTGCCATTGGAGATATTGCAATGATGCCCACCGAAGAATACCCGCAAGGTCACCCTATGGTGGCACAACCGGCATTGCAGCAAGGCCGATTACTGGGAGAAAATATTATAAAACTCATCCAAAATCAGGAAATGAAACCTTTCCATTATAATGATAAAGGGTCAATGGCAACAATTGGAAGAAATAAGGCCGTTGTCGATTTGCCTAATTATCATTTTCATGGTGTCTTTGCCTGGTTCGTATGGATGTTTGTGCATCTTTTTTCACTAATCGGATTTAAAAATAAGGCGGTGGTCTTTTTAAACTGGCTCTATAACTATATCCGTTTTGACCGTGAGGGAAGACTGATTGTGAGGCCTTATAAAAAGAAAAGCTTTACCAGTTTTACTTTTGATGAAATCTGATTAAAGAGGATGGTTTTTATAATAACCAATCATGAACCCTACAAATTTGCTATAACTTTCCAGACCGTCTTTTTGCTGGTTTATCTTTAGGAAATGGTCATAGAAATAATGGAAAAAGGTATCGACAGGTGTTTGGTAGCTTTTCCAGAAATCTTTTGTTTCCTGAAAGTCTTTCAGTATTCCGGGATGGATAAGTGGCAGGAATTCTTTACTTTTTCCTTCTTCAATTTTTTCAAGATTACTCAGGCAGTATTTCAAAGCATACGAATAGCCTGAATACCGGAAATAATCATCTTTATTATTTATTGATGCAAGATAGCCTATGAAATTGGCCTCGCTTTCTGAAGCATAGCCAATCTGGTGCGCCATTTCATGACAGACCGTTGTAGGGAAGTTGTATTTTGGAATTTTATAATTAACCTGTGCCTCATTTGTAAAAGGATTCAGGTAGCCGCCAAAACCCATATAAGTCAGCGGAAGACTTACCAGTGATTTTTTAATGCTTGGAATTTGGTAGTCAAAGTATGGATGTTTTTTTTCAAGATTGCCATATCCGCTTAGCGTCATCGCGTATATGGTTTTAATATCATAAGGACTGACAACCTGTGAGCTATCATTTTTTACAATCCTGCTATGGATTTCATTGGTTTTGACAATCATCTTTTTGGTAAATGCTTCCAATTCTTCCAAGGTATATTCTTTATCAATGCCCATTTTGGCATATAAGGGTATACGATGGTAATTTAAGCCCCACAAACAGTTGAAGAAAAAATAAAAAATAGAAATAGAAGCCAGAATAGAAAGTGTTTTTGATTTCCAGTCTGATTTCCATGATTTCCATGAAAGGACTTCTTTTCTTTTCTTATATAGTTTATACAACAGAAAAATAATCAAAACCAGATACAAAACATCACCTACAGAAAATGGAAGGCTGCCAAAAACGGTTCTTGAAATTTTAGAAACACTCAGATAGAAGCCATTACTGTAGTATTTTTCAATGACTTCAGGAAAAAAAGACACTATCTTGAGCAGAACTACCTGAATCACCAAAAAAATGCTCCAAATAATTTTTGATTTCTTCATAACAGAATGTTTGTTTCCGTAAATATACGACAGAACGATTTAAAGTTTTTTAGAACTCAAATTTTAGGCAAAAATTAATACCACAGACCCGTTCGGAAAGAATAATTAGTCGTAAAATTGCAGTAGGTTTTAACGCAAAATCAAGAGCTTACTTTGATGGTTTATGAAAAAGAAAAATGATGAGAAGATAATTTTTTTCTGTAATGGAAAAAAGTGTGGTAAGTACAATAAAGAACCGAAAGATTATCTCAAAAAGAAAATTGTTGAATTTGGTCTGGAAGATAAGGTTTGCGTTTCAAAAATGGACTGTCAGGGAATGTGCAAAAAGGCTCCGGTAGTTTGTATACAACCAAAAGATGTCTGGAAAAAAGAAGTTTCCGTAAAAAAAGCCAAAAAAATATTTGAAAAACATATCCTCTAACACCGGCCTTAGCCTGGGGGATTTTGTAACTTTGCTATACACTAAATTCAAAATAAATAATGAGTCAGGAAATAAGAAACCTTGAACCCAAAGCACTTTGGAATAAATTTGCCGACTTGAATGCTGTACCGCGCCCTTCTAAAAAAGAAGAAAGAGTCATTGCTTTCATGAAAGATTTTGGCAAAAAACTTGGTCTTGAAACTATTGAAGACGAAGTAGGAAACGTAATCATCAAAAAACCGGCAACTGCTGGTATGGAAAATAGGAAGACCATTGTCATGCAGTCGCATTTGGACATGGTACACCAAAAAAATAACGATACCGTTTTTGATTTTGATACTCAGGGTATTGAAATGTATGTAGACAATGGATGGGTTCGTGCCAAAGGAACTACACTTGGAGCAGATAACGGACTAGGTGTTGCTACAATCATGGCTATTTTGGAATCTACTGATATTCCTCACCCGGCAATCGAAGCTTTGTTTACTATTGACGAAGAAACTGGAATGACCGGAGCAATGGGACTAAAAGGAGGTTTGTTGGACGGTGAAATTCTATTGAATCTGGATACCGAAGAAGACGATGAAATTGACATAGGTTGTGCCGGAGGAATTGATGTGACGGCTACTGCTGAATATGATGAAGAAGACACACCGGAAGGATCTGTAGGTTATTCTATTACCGTTAAAGGCTTGCAGGGAGGACATTCAGGAATGGATATTCACAAAGGGCTTGGTAATGCCAATAAGATTATGAACCGTTTGTTATTTGACGGTTTCGATAATTTTGGATTACAAATTTCTGAAATCAAAGGAGGAAGCCTTAGAAATGCAATTCCGCGCGAGAGTGTTGCAAAAGTGATTATCGCTAAGGTTTATGACGAAGCCTTTGTTTTTGATATGCAGGAAATCGTAAATGAAATCAAGACAGAATTCAAGACGATGGAACCTAATCTCGAAATCTTGTTTGAAAAGCTGGATACGGTTCCGGCAAAGGTAATGCCATCTATAGCGCAATTTTATTTCGTCAGGGCAATGTATACTGCCCATAATGGTGTTTATAGAATGAGTGCTGATTTTGACGACCTGGTTGAAACATCTAACAATATTGCAAAAGTTATTGTAGGCGAAGGAAAATTATCTGTTCAGTGTCTTACCCGCTCATCTGTAGAATCTTCAAAAATGGACCTGGCTAACGCTTTGCGTTCTGCATTTGAACTGATGGGCTGTGAGGTAGAGTTTACGGGTTCTTATCCGGGATGGACACCTAATGCAAAATCAGAAATTCTTGATATATTGACAGGAATCTACGAGAAGCAAAACGGAAGCAAACCGAATGTGGTGGCCTGCCATGCAGGTTTGGAATGCGGAATATTAGGAACGAATTATCCGGATATGGACATGATTTCTTTTGGTCCTACTATCAAAGGTGCGCATTCTCCTGATGAAAGGGCAGATATCGCTTCGGCTCAAAAATACTGGAAATTTGTTCTGGAAATACTGAAAAATATTCCAAACAAGAATTAATTCTTGTAAAATTTTAAGCCACAGATTAAAAGATTGGCACAGGTAGGATAATCCGAAATCTGTGAAAATCCTCCAATCTGTGGCTGTTTTTTTATCTTTTATAAAAACCTTTCCTATGAATTCAAGACAGCAGAAACTCGATGCTTTTGGCAGATTGTTAGATATTATGGACGATTTGCGCGAAAAATGTCCCTGGGATAAAAAACAGACTTTGCAGACTTTAAGACACCTTACCATAGAAGAAACTTATGAATTGGGAGATGCTATTCTGGATAATGACCTGCAGGAGATTAAAAAAGAATTGGGAGACCTTTTGCTACATATTGTTTTTTATGCCAAAATAGGAAGCGAAACCAATGATTTCGACATTGCTGATGTTTGCAATGAGATTTGTGAAAAGTTGATTTACCGCCATCCGCATATTTATGGAGATGTAACTGTAGCGGATGAAGAAGAAGTCAAGCAAAATTGGGAAAAGCTGAAACTCAAGGAAGGTAAAAAATCAGTTTTGGAAGGTGTTCCTAAAAGTCTTCCTGCACTTGTAAAGGCAAGCAGAATCCAGGATAAGGTAAAAGGTGTGGGATTTGATTGGGAAGAACCGCATCAGGTTTGGGATAAGGTTGAGGAGGAGATTCAGGAATTCCAGGAAGAAATCAAAAACGGAGACCAGGATAAAATCGAATCTGAATTTGGAGACGTTTTGTTTTCCATGATAAATTATGCCCGATTCCTGAAAATTAATCCTGAAGATGCTCTGGAAAGAACCAATAAGAAATTTATTAAGAGATTTCAATATCTTGAAAATAAAGCTAACGAATTAGGAAAGCAATTATCCGAAATGACATTGGCAGAAATGGATGTTTTCTGGAACGAAGCCAAGAGATTGTAAAATAAAAAGGCTGCCTAAAAATAGACAGCCCTTTCAAATGAATTATAATTAACACAACTAACCTTTAGATAGTATTTTCAACAATCAATTGCCATTTTTTGGCTATTTGTTCGTTTTCCTGCCAATAGGCTTTTCCTAATTTATCCGTTTCTAAATCGTACAGTACGATTGTGGTTGTATTTCCGTTCTTTAATTTGAACGTAAATATTATTTTGTCATCATTATTCCCTGAAGATGTTTCTTCAATCCTGCAAGAGTTAACTTCGCTTAAATCAACAAAAGAAGCTCTGTCATTTTCTTTATTCAGGTCAATAAATAAAAAGCCTTTATTGGTTTTGTCAAGTGAATAGATTTTCTTGTAATGAGTTTCCTTTGTTGAAAAATCATATTTTCCCTGACGGAAATGATTAAAAATTTCTGTTACTTTCTTTTTGTTTTTTGCCTGATTGTTGGCAATATAGATTAAAGGTACGGCGCAAATCAATGTTAGCACCAACCCTATAATTAGAGATGCTGTATCCATTTTTTTAAATTTAATAAATAGTAATTGTAGGCTGTAATACTTTATAGCCTTTCGATTTTAATTCAACAGAATAAAATCACCAGAAAAAATGGAAGGGAAATAATAAGATTGAAACATTCAGGCATCGGTTGATGTCTTGTTTCAAAAAAGCTGCAGTAGCTTTGCAGGTGCTGAATCCTGAAAAACTTACATCGTAGTAAAATTCAAACCATTTGGCATAGGTAGGAAGGTCTGCTCTTGGGTTTGAAATGGAGTTTATGCTTATTTCCTGATTGATAAAGGCAGAAGCTTTGAGAAAATCAACCTGCTCAATTGATTTTTTATTTTGAGGAATGGATGTAGCGCCAAAAGCCTTCGCTTCCTCCGTTTGACTAAAAAAGAGAGAAACCAGGAAAATAAAAAACACGGTGATGTTTTTAATCCATTTCATCGCGCAAAGATACCTTTTATCCGAGAGGAATAAAAGGAATACGGTTTTTAAATACTATAAATCAATGAAAAGCCCCACAATTGCGGGGCTTTTATCTGAAAATTTTATTCTGTTTTTAAGTTTCTGACCTGTTTCAGCTTTTCTTTCCACATCTGTAGGCTTTCTTTATGTCTTTCAATATTTTTCTTTACTTCAAGCACCATCGGATTGTCTTTTTTTGCATTTGCAAAAAACTGAATGTTATTTTCAAGCTGGAAAATTTCCTGTTGTACTTCTTCAATTTTGCGAATCAGGAAGATTTTCTCATTCTCTAATTTTCTGCTATCGTCAGAGCTGGAAAGCTGGTCAATTCTGCTGTTGAATCGCGCCATTTCCGAATCTTTCTTGCTTAGGCTAAGCTTGTCGAACAAGGCATCCAGTATCTTATTGAATTTTCCTTCAATATGACGTCTGGCGTGTGGCACTTTTCCAAAGCCTTTCCAGGTTTCGATATGGGCTTTGATAGCATCTAAATCTGCTTTGTGTTCGCCTGTCAATTCAAAATCCCTGATGGTTTCAAGATAAGCTTTCTTTTTCTCAAATGCTTCCAGTTCTTCTGAATTTACTTCATTTCTCTGGGCATGAAGTTTGTCAAAATAATGATTACACGCTTCTTTGAATTCTTTCCAGATACTGTCTGAATATTTTCTTGGAACATGGCCAATCTGCTTCCATTCTTCCTGAATTTGTTTCATTACAGGAGTGGTTGCTGCAAAATCTTCACTGTCTTTTAATGATTTGGCTCTTTCCACCAAAGCCATTTTTTTGTTCAGGTTTTCCTGCTGGTCTTTTTTAATATCCTTATAGAAAGAGTTTTTCAGTGCATTGAAGTCACGGACAGCATTTTTAAAGGCAGACCAGGTTTCTTCATTAACATCAGCTGGAACTTTTCCGGTGGCAAAGAACTCATTGCGTAAAGCTTCAACTTTTTCAATTTGAGCCTGCCATGAAGAGTGTGCTTCGACTTTTTCTTTGGCAAGTTCCGCTATTTTTGATATAATCTCTTTTTTCTTCTCAAGATTTTCCTGTTCTGTACCTCTTTGTTTTTCGAACAGTAATTCTCTTTTATCATGGATTTTTTTAGTCAGTTCACTAAATGTGTTCCAAATTGCTTCACGGTGTTCTCTTGAAACCGGGCCTATATCTTCTTTCCAGATTTTATGAAGGTCTTGCAATTCGCGGAATGCCTTGTTAACATCCGGCTCATTCACAAGTTCTTCAACACGGGAAATGATTCTTTGCTTTTGCTCAAGGTTGTGCTTAAAGTCCAAATCTCTGGCTTCTCTGTCAAGATGCAGGTAATCATAGAAATTTTCAACATGGAAATGATAGTTATTCCAAACGTGGTTGTATTTGTCTCTTGGAATAGGGCCGGCATTTTTCCATCTTTCACGCAATTCATTGAAATGCTTCAGCGTGTCCTTGATATTTTCCTGTGGATTGATTAATTCTTTAAGTTCTTCAACAATAGCCAAACGCGCATCCAGATTTGCCTTTAGATTGTTTTGAAGGCTTTTGAAATGTGTATTTTTCTTGTCTCTATATTGATTAATTAGTGTGTCAAATTTGACTTTTAATGGAAGATGGTAATGGAAATCTTCTGTAGTGTCCGGGTTTTCAGCCAGAAACTCTTCTCTTTTCTCTTCAATAAAGTGGTTGTATTTTGATAGGAAAGCAGAACGAAGCTCTTCTACATGGTCTTTCACAGACATTACTTTTTCTACAGCAACAAGTTTTTCCAGTTCTGCTACAAGCGATTCCATGTCCATTGCTTCATAATCCTGCATCGGGATTTCATGACGCTCTTTTAGGGTTTCATCTTCGCTTTCTTCAGCATTGGAGTCAGCTATGGCGTCCAAAGCTTTTTGGTTGTCACTCACAACAACGGTTTCTTCCAGTTCTTCCGGAGAAATTTCTATGGCATCCGCAGTTTCAGAAACAACATCATTTGCATCGTCTGAACTTACTTCTGTGGCGTCAGCGTTGTTTTCGGTTGGCTCCTCAATTTGCGAATTTTCGTTTTGAGACACATTTTGTGTTTCATTTTCGTTACTTCCATCTGCTTCATGCAGGTTATCATTCTTTTCTTCTAACATCATTAAATGTTTATGGTTGGTAATACTTTCGTTTGGAAAGATAGTAAAGGCATCTGAAAATTCAAAGAAAAACCAATATTTTACTCGATTTTCCGGGTTATTCTTTTTTTGCGAATAGGGCTGTTTCAGATTCTGACGATTTGTTTTTTATTTTTTTTAAGCTTATCGATTCCAGATTTTCCATGATTTTTCGGCCTGATACTGTAGCATTTCCAAACCGTTTTTAATCTTTGCGCCTTGTTTTTTTGCTTTTTTAAGGAAGATAGTTTCCGCAGGATTATAAATCAGGTCGTGAGCAATATGTTTTGGCGTAAAATACTCATAAGGAATAGGAGGAAAGGCATCAGTATTTGGCGATGTGCCAAGCGGTGTGCAATTGATTACAATTTGATGGTTGTCAAAAGTGGTGGCATTGACCAGATTATATCCAATACTTTCGCCTGTTGCCTCTCTGGAAACGAAAGTATATAAAATTCCGAGTTCTTCTAATGCATAGGCAATGCCTTTTGAGGCGCCTCCTGTTCCAAGAATCAAGGCTTTTTTGTGGTGGGGTTCCAATAAAGGTTCTAACGATTTCTTGAAACCATAGTAATCGGTATTATAGCCTTTTAAATTTCCTTTTCGGGTGACTTTTATAGTGTTGACTGCGCCAATCTTTTCTGCTTTTCTGGAAATCTTATCCAGATAGGGAAGTACGGATTCTTTGTACGGAATCGTCACATTCATCCCTTTTAGGTTGGGATTATTCTTAATGATATTGGGAAATTCTTCAATAGACGGGATGTCAAAGTTTACATAATCGTAGTTTTTCAGATTTAAGGACTTGAATTTTTCTGTAAAATATCCTTTTGAAAAAGAGTATGCGATGTTTTTTCCAAGAAGTCCAAATAAGTGAGTGATTTCCATATAACCAAAATTAAAAGCCTGACAAAGCGAAATTAATCATTTTTGTCAGGCTTTAAAAGTTATGTTTGGTATTGTCTACTTCTTATTAATCATTTCCTGGACATCTTCTCTTGCCCAAACATCTGGAAACAGGTTCTCCAAAATGGTGTGATTTTCAAAACTTACACGCAAACCGTTACTCAGATGGAATTTTCCTTTGGCTTCGTCTCCTTCTGCAAAATACAGTCCGGCCAGGCGGTATTCCAATTGGAATTCTTCAGGGAAATATTCTGAAGCCTGCAATAACGTATGTATAGCAGCATCGTATTCGCCCAGATTTTGCAAGATGTCAATCCAATACAGCCAGGTGTCTAATTCATAATCTCCAAACTCTACAGCTTTTCGGTATCCCATTTCAGCTTCTTCCAGAAAATCCAAAGCTCTGTTGATGGTGGCATAACGTTTCCAGTATAATCTGTTTTCGTTGTCAATCCCGATAGCTTTGTTCACATAAAACAAGGCTTTCTGATAGTTTTTCTGTCTTACATAGAAATCGGTAATCGCAATCCATCCCTTGTCTAACAACGGGTCCTCATGTACGGTTTTATGGAAATATTTCAGAGCCAAAGGCTTGTTGCCTAATTTCTCATAACATTTTCCAATTCGCAATAGGGCATACGATGTAGGGTCATCCAGTTCGATGGTCCTGTTATAGCTTTCAATCGCTTCTTCATAACGTTTAAGACGCTCCAAAGATTTTGCTTTTTCCATAAAAGCACCCATGAATTCGTCATCAATCATTGAAGCATAATCGAAGCAACGTAAGGCATTTTCATAATCCTGTAATCCGTAGTAAAGTCTTCCGCTTTGATGCCAGGCGATTTCACTGTAAGGATTCCGGTCAATATATTTCTCAAGGAAAGCAATAGCTTCCTTGTTTTGGTCTAAAAATTCAAAACAATACACCACATTATATAATGCGGCCTGGTCTTCCACATCTTCTTCCAGACATTTAATAAAATTCTCTTTCGCTAATTCCAGATTGTCCATAAAAAGATATTCCATTCCAATCAGGTTGTAAACGTCAGCATAATCATCCGTAAGCTTTAAGGCTTCCTGTAATAATTCTACCGCTTTTTCGTGATTGTCTCTCTTGGAATAAATATTGGCTTTTTGGATAAAAATTTCTTCGTTTTGAGGTTCAATGGCGTAAAGTTCATTTAAAAGCTTTTCAGCAGTTTCAAGCTTGTCATCATATACCAACATTTCTACTTGTACTAGTTTTAAGCCTGTAGAACGAGGGTGCTGCTCAAGCGCTAATTTTAAGGCCTTTTTGGCCAGAGACGCTTTACCCATATCCAGGTAGTGAAGAATAATTTCTTCAAATTCTTCCGAATCAAAGAAGAGAACTTTGTTGGTTTTCAACATGGATTCGAACTTGGACAAGGATAAATTGTAATCTTCTTCATCGTGACTCAAATGCATACTCTTTGTTTTTAAAATTATCCTTAATAAATTTAGGGAACGTAAATCTTTTGTCGAGGTTGGGCTAAAATTGTTGTGAACAATTTAATTAACAAAACTCCTCTCTGTAAGTTACGGATTTTTATTGTTAAATCCTAGTTTTTAGAGCAGAATACACTTCATCCATTACTTCCAGCATAATGGCACAGCCTTCTTTGATTTCTTCTTCAGAAATGGTCAGAGGAGGCGTAATCCGGATTGCTTTTCCTTCAAACAGCAGCCAAAATAGAATGAGTCCTTTGTCCTGGCATTTCAGGATAATTTGGTTTGTTATTTCAGCATCTTCTGTCATTGCCGCCAGCATTAATCCACGTCCTCTTATTTCTTTTATCAAAGGATGTACCAAAAGCGAACGGAAAAGCTTTTCTTTTTCAAGTGTTTGCGGAATCAGGTCGGTTTCTGTGATTTCCTGAAGCGTAGCAAGGCTTGCGGCCGCTATGACAGGATGTCCTCCAAAGGTTGTGATATGTCCAAGTTTTGGATTGTCACTTAATAAATCCATCATTTCTGACGAAGCCGTAAAAGCGCCTACAGGCATTCCGCCACCCATTCCTTTACCTAAAATTATAATATCGGGTACAATGTCATAGTTTTCAAAACCGAACAGCTTTCCGGTTCTTCCAAAACCCGGCTGGATTTCATCTATAATCATCAAGGCACCTACTTCCGTGCACCGTTCTCTTACTTTTTTCAAAAACCCATTTTCGGGCTGAATGAATCCCGCACCGCCTTGAATACTTTCCAATATGATTCCGGCCGTTTTTGTCGTGATTTTTTTAAGGTCTTCTTCGTTGTTGAATGTAATGAAATCGACATCAGGAATTAACGGACGGAAAGCCCGTTTTCTTTCTTCAAATCCCATAACGCTCATAGAGCCCATCGTATTGCCATGATAAGCATTATTGCATGAAATAAGCTGGCTGCGTCCTGTAACTCTTCGGGCCAGTTTTAAAGCACCTTCGGTGGCTTCTGTACCCGAATTGACCAGATATGTTTTTTCAAGTGGCTTAGGTAAGAGTGAAGCTAATAATTTGCAAAACTCAACAGCCGGATTTTGAGAATATTCGCCATATACCATGACATGTGAATATTTGTCGAGCTGGTTTTTTATGGCATCATTGACTCTTTTGTTCTGATGGCCTAATGTACAGGCCGATACTCCGGCTACGAAGTCAAGATATTTTTTATTGTTTGTGTCGTATATATAAGAACCGATGGCGTGAGAAACTTCCATTCCAAGCGGGTAAGGGGAAGTTTGTGCCTGGTATTTTTGAAAATCTTTATTCATTTTATTTGCATTATGGTAGTGGCATTACTGAGTTTTTGCTTTCTTCTCCAGCTTTTTCTCAGGTTTTTTCTTGTCGTAATCCAGAGTTTCTTTGCGGACTTCCATAGGAGTATCTTCCCTGGCTTTGTCAATTTTGCTCTGTTTTAGTATTTTTTCATGGATTTCGTTTTCCTCGGGAGAAAATATATCGTCTTTGGTTTTTATTATTTCATCGCCCCGCCAGAGGAATCCTCTAAGTTTCCGTGCGTTTTCAGGAAGGTCTTTTTCAGGATAACTTTCACTTTCAGGATTTGTAAAAGAGGTTACAGTCGTAATTTTATTGTCTTCCAGTTCCAGATGGATACGGCTGCTGATTCCTTTGTCAATAGCAACCAATTGTCCTTTATCATAGCCATAATAAAGCTTTTCTGTATTTTTAACGAGGTCGACTTCATATAATTTGTTGTCCCGGAACTTGCCATATAAATTAACACCTTTGACCTGATTATAGCCGGTGCCTAAAGTGTCTTTTGAGGCTATAAAAGCATCCGTCAATACTTTGAGTGAATCCAGTTTTTCAGTTTCAGGATTTGAGATAAGATGTATTACCTTTCCCGTCAATTGGTTTTCTCCATTCCAGATAACCGGTCTTCCAATTAATTGTGTCAGTCCGTTTTTTTGATTCGAATGTAAGGAATCGCATTTGCCGCTCATGTCAATTTTATAAAATCGAACGTTATTAAAAGCACGAACAATACGGTTTTCCGGTTTTCCGGTAACCATCAGCTTTTTCCCATGGACATAAAGTGTATCTTTTTCTATCAAGGTAGCGGCGACGGCTCTTTTGGTCATGACTAAAGAATCCTGATTCCGGTAGACTTCACCATAATGTCCCCGAACAATTCCTTTGTTAATCGAATCTGTTATCTTAACATTATTGGTTGCCGAAGCAAATTCACGGTTCCGGTCATAATACAAACTATCTCCTCTTATAAGACGGTTGTCGTATTTGATATAGGAATTTTTGACGAAATGGGCAAAATTTTTCTTGGTGTCATAAAATCCCTTTTCGGTATAGATAAAGTTTTCCTTGCTGGTAATTGTTGAAGGGCCAAACAGATAGGAATGACCCGAATTGGAATAGTAATCGAGATGGTTTGACTTGATTACATATTTCGGGTTTGTTATGGTAACAGCGGTCAGGAACTGGAATTTCTTTTCATTAAGGTAATATCTTCCTGATTTGCTCCTTAAAGTATTTTCCTGGTCTTTTATGGTTCCGTAGGTAGTATAGTAAGCCTGTTGGATTCTCCTGTCGAAATTAATGGTATCAGTTGTCAGTGTCATTTTCGGGTCACGCATTACTACGTTTCCGGTAGCGAAGGCAAATTTTATATTACCCTGGTATTCAGCATAACGGCTGTCCATAAATACGGTATCGCCCTGATTCATTTTTACATCACCAAAAGCTTTTATATAGTTTTCTTTTTGGAACAAATAGGCTGTGTTGCAAGTCATCCTAACACCATCATGCAGGATTCTCACATTTCCTCTGTATCGGATAGCCCCGGGAATTTCTTCCTGTTGGATATCGACAAAGTCGGAATTCTCTACTATGATTTTTTTTGGTGGAGCCTGTGCCAGCAGCGTATTGAAACTCAGTAGTATAAAAAAGCTTGCAAGAAATAAAAAGTTCTTCTTCAATGGATGGAATTTTGGTTCAAATTTAATTAAAATCTCCATATCTGATTTTTAATTAAGAATTATTTGTGTAATCAATTGAAAGTAAATCTGGTTAAGCGGATTTTTTTATAATTTGCTTCACATTGTCAGGATTGAATGACTTTGTATGAGATAAATCTGTAAAAATCTGTGAAATCTAAGGTGTGATTTTTAGAGTTGCCACAGATTAAAGGATTAAAAGGATTTTTTTAGAAATTTATCTGTGAGAATCTGCGAAATCTGTGGCGTAATTTTTTTAGAGTTGCCGCAGATTAATCGATAGGAAGGATTTTATAAATCTATAAAAACAAAAAACGCCTTGAAATTATCAAGGCGTTGTTCTTATTTTAAAATTGTCTGTTTTCTGTCAGGACCAACGGATATGACTTTAATTGGCACTTCTACAAAATTTTCAATGAATTCGACGTATTCTTTTAATTCTGAAGGAAGTTCGTTATAGGTAGTCATTCCGGTAAGGTCTGCTTTCCATCCTTTTTTCTCCACATAAACGGGAGAAACATTTTCCGGTTCGATATTGTAAGGAAGGTGGTCAATTTCAGTTCCTTTGTAATTGTAAGCCGTACAGATTTTCAGCGTGTCAAATCCGGATAATACATCGCCTTTCATCATGTATAAAGCGGTTACTCCATTGACCTGGATAGCATATTTCAAGGCTACCAAATCTAACCATCCGCATCGTCTGGCACGACCCGTAACAGAACCAAATTCGTTTCCGACTTTTGCCATTGTTTCACCGTCCTTGTCAAAAAGTTCGGTAGGAAACGGACCGCTTCCAACTCTTGTTGTATAGGCTTTGAAAATTCCAAACACTTCTTTTACGCGATTAGGAGCGATTCCCAGTCCCGTGCAAGCTCCTGCTGCTGTTGTATTTGAAGAAGTAACAAAAGGATAAGTTCCGAAATCAATATCTAAAAGTGAGCCTTGCGCTCCTTCTGCTAAAATTGATTTGCCTTCTTTCATGGCCTTGTTGATATATTCTTCGCTGTCGATGAATTGTAGTGTTTTTAGGACTTCAATCGATTCGAAAAATTCATCTTCCAATTCTTTTAGGTCATATTGCAGGTCAACATCATAAAAAGCAATCATGGCTTCATGTTTGTCAGCCAATGCTCTGTATCGTTCTTTAAAATCAGCCAATTCGATATCGCCCACACGAAGACCATTTCTTCCGGTTTTGTCCATGTAAGTAGGCCCGATTCCTTTTAAGGTTGAACCAATTTTTGCTTTGCCTTTCGATGCTTCCGAAGCAGCATCAAGCAAACGGTGTGTTGGTAAAATAAGGTGTGCTTTTCTTGAGATAATCAATCGTGACTGGATATCAATATCAAATTTTGCCAGGCCTTCCAATTCTTTTTGGAAAACAACCGGGTCGATTACGACTCCGTTTCCAATAATATTGATTGAATTTTTATGAAAAATTCCTGAAGGAATAGTTCTCAAAACGTGCTTGATTCCATCAAATTCAAGCGTGTGTCCTGCGTTAGGTCCGCCTTGAAAACGGGCAATAATATCGTACTTTGAAGTGAGAACGTCAACAATTTTTCCTTTGCCTTCGTCGCCCCACTGCAAGCCGAGTAGTAAATCTACGGTCATTTTTTTGTTGTTAGTTGTTTATTTATTCTTTAGGTGTAGTCTTTTTGTTTCCGTAAAGGTAAAGGGAGTGGTTGTGAATTTCGATATCAAAAATTTCTTCGATAGTTTTTTTGATGCTTTGGATTCGCGGGTCGCAAAACTCTATCACCTCGCCAGAATCTGTCATGATGATATGGTCGTGCTGTTTGTCGAAATAGGATTTTTCGTAATGTGCCTGATTTTGTCCGAATTGGTGTTTTCTTACCAGGGCACAGTCCAATAAAAGTTCAATCGTGTTGTAAAGCGTAGCCCTGCTCACACGATAATTTTTGTTTTTCATCTTGATATAAAGAGATTCGATGTCGAAATGCTCCTCATTATCATAAATCTCCTGGAGAATAGCATAGCGCTCAGGAGTTTTGCGATGTCCTTTTGTTTCAAGATATTTTGTAAAAACATTTTTTACAATCTCTTGATTTTTATTGTTATCTACGGAAATTAGTGTCATATCCTGCAAAGATAAATCATTTTATTTCAAGTATCAAGTTTCTCGTTTGTTGATTTTTACCTAAAAAAATATTAAAACTTTTTAGTGTAGAAAAACGATTGTTTTCTTGATTTGTAAATGGCTTCGATTCCGATTTTAATTCTTGTTAATTCTTGTGACTTTATCGATTCCATCAATCTTTTTGATGTTTTCAATCAGTTTTTTCAGAATGGTATTGTTTTGTACGATAACTACAACCTGTCCGTTAAAAATACCGGCATCACCACTAAGCGAAATACTCTGGATGTTTACGTGCATGTTGTTAGAAATTACTTTGGTCAGTTCGTTGGTCAAACCAAGCGTATCCATTCCGGTAATGTTCAATATGGCTTTAAATTCCTGCTGTGACGAATCAATCCATTTCGCCTTGATGATTCTGTAGGCATAGTTTGATTGCAGGCTGATTGCGTTGGGACAGTCTTTTTTATGGACTTTTATTCCTTCATTGATGGTTACGAATCCAAAAACTTCGTCTCCGGGAATCGGGTTACAGCAGGTGGCTAGTTTATAATCCAGTTTGTCCTGTTCTTTTCCAAAAACCAGCATGTCGTAATTATTGCTGATTTCCGGTTTGTTGATGGTTTCCGGATTGCTGGAAGGCGTACGTTTGATTTTGTTCTTAAAGAAATTCATAAACGTATTGCTCTTCTGGGCAGCAAAGTCTTTGAGCTGTTGGTTGTCAATAGCCCCAATTCCCACACGGTAGAAAAGGTCAAGGCTGGTTTTCAACTTGAAATAATTGACCAGTTCGTTTACGGTCGTTTCAGTCATATTGACTTTTAAATGACGTAATTTTCGGGTCAGTAATTCTTTTCCGTCTTCTGCAATTTTCTTTGTATTCTCGTTAAGGACGTTTTTGATTTTGGTTTTGGCACGGGATGTCGTTACATAATCCAACCAATGTGATGTGGGTTTTTGGTTTGGCGAGGTAATGACTTCAATCTGGTCGCCACTGTTCAGCACATGGTTCAACGGGACTAATTTTCCGTTAACTCTGGTTCCGCGTGTTCGGATTCCAATTTCGGAGTGGATACTAAAGGCAAAATCCAATGATGTTGCACCTTTAGGAAGCGATTTAATTTCTCCTTTTGGCGTGAAGACATAAATTTCTTTAGAGTAGAGGTTTAGTTTGAAATCTTCTACAAAGTCTACCGCATTGGTGGAGGCATTTTCCAGGGCTTCTTTTAAAAGATTCAGCCAGGTATCCAAACCGTGCTCTTCAGAACCACCTTGTTTGTATTTATAGTGTGCAGCGTAGCCTTTTTCGGCAATTTCGTCCATTCTTTCGCTTCGCACCTGAATTTCTACCCAACGTCCTTTAGGTCCCATTACTGTAATGTGAAGAGCTTCATAACCGGTTGATTTTGGAGAGGAAATCCAATCGCGCAAACGGCTCGGACTCGGACGATAATGGTCGGTTACGATGGAATATATTTTCCAGGCAAGGAATTTTTCTTCGCTTGGAGTAGCCTTATAGATAATTCTCAAAGCGAATTTATCATATACTTCATCAAAGCTCACACCTTGGGCAAGCATTTTTTTCCGGATGGAGAAAATGGATTTTGGACGGCCTTTGATGATATAGTCGATTCCTTCGGCATCAAGCGATTCTTTCAATACATCAGAAATAGACTTGATGTATTCGTCCTGTTGCTCTTTGGTTTCTTTTATTTTGCTGACAATGTCGTTATAGATTTCAGGTTCTGTATATTTCAAACCTAAATCTTCCAGCTGGTTTTTAATGTTGTATAATCCCAAACGATGGGCCAGCGGTGCATAAATATAGAGAGTTTCCGATGCGATTTTTGCCTGCTTATAATCTACCATTGATTCCATGGTTTGCATGTTGTGCAAACGGTCGGCAATCTTGATAAGGATAACGCGTACGTCATCGTTTAGGGTGAGCAGCATTTTGCGGAAGTTTTCCGCCTGCATCGAGATTTCATTATCGGTTTTTACCTGGGCTATTTTGGTCAATCCTTCAACGATTTTTGCAATCTTCGGATTGAACATTCTTTCAATGTCTTCTACAGTAATATCGGTATCTTCAACTACATCATGCATTAGTGCTGCGGCAATAGAAGTTGCGCCCAAACCAATTTCCGAAGCTACAATTTTAGCCACGGCAATAGGGTGGAAGATGTAGGCTTCGCCAGATTTCCTGCGTTGGTCCTTGTGGGCATCTACAGCCACGTCAAAAGCCTTACGGATTAGTTTTTTGTCATCTTCCGACAATGTTTGGTAACTGATTCGTAAAAGCTCTTTGTATTCCCTCGCAATTGCCTTGTTCTCTTGTTCTAAATCAATCTCTACCATGGCGTTTCTGATGTTTGTTAGCTATTGACTAAAAGTAAAATAAAGTTTTTGAATTTGCAATTTTTTTGCCTCTTTGTATAAAAGCAAAAACCGCTCCAAATGGGGCGGTTTTTATATTCTGAAAAACAGTTGAATAGGTCTTCGCTATTTTATTCTGAAAAAGTTAAGGTCCTGGAAATCATAGCTAAAATCTGTGGCAGGAGAAATTGGCTTCATGGTAAATCCTGCGTTGTCTTTTTCAAAGAAGATATGGGCATCTGCATGAAAATAGCGATTGTCCCATTTTACTACGAAATTATTGTCTTTATAAAAGAAAATTTCGCCTTTAAGTTGAGGTGAACGTTTGGAAGCAAAATACATTTTTCCCTTTTTTTCAGTGATGGCAACCTCGCCAAACCAATTGTCTTTATAGGTTCCGATATACTTTTTGGTGTCGATTTTCTGGTTTTTGTTTTTTGCGACAGTTTGCCATACTTCGTCTGTAACTTTGTCTGCTTTTTCTCCTGAAGCTTTTTCCCTGTCACTGAAATATTTGACGTGGTCAAAAGGTTCCATTCCCAGATAGCTGTCTTTAATTGTATTGGTTATGGCAGAAAAAGCGGCTCCTGATTGTTGGTTGGTAAAAACAATGATTCCAAGTTGAAGTTCTGGTATCAGGGTTACCTGGGTTACGATTCCTTCCAGACCTCCTGTATGTGAAGCCTGCATTTTTCCTTTAACATCATTTAGTTGCCAGCCCAAACCATAGGCTTTAAAAAGTGAATTATAAGGAGGAACGGGTTTATTAGGCATCAATGTTTGTGGCGTCCACATTTCGGCATGTTCTTTTTCCGAGAATATTTTCTGCCCGCTGCCATATTTTCCTTTATTCAGTTGCATAATTGCCCATTTACTCATGTCGTTTACGCTGGAATAAATACCTGCGGCGGCGTCAAACAGTTGGTTTTTATAGCGTGAGATGACTTTTAGTTTTCCGTCAATCGGCACGTGAGGGACAATAACATTGGACGTGTCTTTTAGTCTTACCCATGAAGAAGCCGTATTGGTCATGCCAAGCGGTTTTATGATTCTGTTTTCTACAAATTCATTCCATGTTTGTCCGCTTGCTTTATGCACTACTTCTCCGGCAATGATGTATAAAAGATTATCATAATCGTATTTTGCCCTGAATCCGGAAACCGGTTTTAGGTACTGGATGTTTTCGATAATGTCTTCGGCTGTGAAATCTGAACCGTCAGGCCATATCATCAAATCGCCTGCCCCAAGTCCAAGGCCACTACGGTGTGTCAACAGGTCCCGAACCGTAAATTCATTGGTAACGTAGTCGTTATACATTTTGAAATCAGGAAGGTATTTGACGACTTTGTCATCCCATTTGATTTTGCCTTCGTCTACAAGCATTGCCAGTGCCGCACTTGTAAATGCTTTACTGTTGGAGGCAATTCCGAACAGTGTGTTTTCATCCACTTTTTGCTTCGTAATTATTGACTTTACACCGTAACCTTTGGCATGAACAATCTTTCCGTCTTTTACAACAGCTACGGCAATACCCGGAACATCAAATGTTTTTATGGTTTTTTCAACAACTTCGTCGATTTGAGTTGGTGTGATTTGCGCATAAATGCTGGTGCTTATTAAAAAAGTAGCTAAGAAACCTAATTTAAAATTCATAATTCGTAATTAATTAAAATCCTCTTTGTCTTTTTGCTTCAAAAATCAAGATGGCTGCTGCAACAGAAACATTCATCGAATCGATGGCTCCCTGCATTGGGATAATGATGTTTTGAGTTGAATTGTCGCGCCATTCCTGTGTTAATCCTGTGGCTTCCGTTCCTACAACCAATGCGGTTGGGGTTGTATAATTCTGAGTATGATAGCCTGTTGAATCCTGCAAGGTAGCGCAATAAATACTGATGTTTTTTTCTTTTAAGAAAGCAATAATTTCTTCGGTAGTTCCCGTTGCAATCTGGTTTGTAAACAGGCATCCAACGCTGGAACGTACGATATTGGGATTGTATAAATCGCTTTTTGGATTGGCAATGATTACGGCATCCAGCTTTGCAGCATCGGCAGTTCGTAGCATAGCGCCAATATTTCCAGGCTTTTCAGGAGATTCAGCAATTAAAATCAATGGATTTTTGCCCAGATTCAATTCTGAAAGGGAAAGATTTTTTGATTTTGCTACCGCCAAGATGCCTTCTGTAGTATCACGGTAGGCCAGTTTCTGGTATACATCTTTGCTGATTTCAATCAATTCTGCAGAGCCGGAAAGTTTTTTGGCGTCGTATTCGGAAATGATTTCAGGCAGAAATAAAATCGTTTCTATTTCATAACTGCCTTTTTGGGCCAATTCAATTTCTCTGTGGCCTTCAATTAAAAACGTTCCGGTCTGTTTCCGTGCTTTGGATTTTTCCTGAAGCAGTACCAGCGATTTGATAAATGGATTCTGAACTGAAGTGATTTGTTTCAAGATTCTGGATTTCTAAGCTGCTAAGGTACTAAATCAAAAATCTAAAGTCAAAAGTTCTGAAGTCAAAAGTTCTGAAGTCGAAAGTTCTGAAGTCGAAAGTCGAAAGTCGAAAGTCAAAAGTCCTAAATCAAAAATCTTAAATCAAAAATCCCAAATTATAAGATTCCCCTTGCCTTAATCTCCAGATATTTATTAATAGTATCTAAAGTCAGGTTTTCAGGCTGGGTCAATACGGAGTGGATTCCATATTTTTTCAGTTCGTTTACAATCAGTCGCTTTTCAAATGCAAATTTTTCGGCAATTACTTTATCATATACTTCCTGTATAGTGACTGCTTTCGAGTTGATAATATCGTTTAATTCTGTGTTTTGGAAAAATACAACCACCAATAAATGGTTTTTAGCAATTCCTTTCAGGTAAGGAAGTTGGCGGTGCAAACTGTCGAGCGTTTCAAAATTAGTATACAGAATGATTAAACTTCTGTGGTTGATATTTTTCTTTATATCGACATACAAACGGCTATAGTCGCTTTCAAAGAAATCAGTTTTGACATTGTAAAGATTTTCCAGAATTTGATGCATCTGCGAAGAGCGCCTTTCGGCAGCAACGCGGTTTTCTACTTTTTTAGAAAAGGTAAACATTCCGGCCTTGTCCTGCTTTTTTAAAATGACATTGGATAGAACCAGTGTTGCATTTATGGCATAATCCAACAGGCTGAGTCCGTTAAAGGGCATTTTCATGACACGTCCTTTGTCAATAGCCATATAAATAGACTGCGATTTTTCATCCTGGAATTGGTTGACCATTAAAGCATTTTTCTTGGCGGTCGCTTTCCAGTTCAGCGTGCGGATATCATCGCCCTGTACATATTCTTTAATCTGTTCAAATTCCATTGTATGGCCAATTCTCCTGATTTTCTTTACACCATATTGGAATAAATTGTTGGAAAATGCCATCAGGTCATATTTTCTTAATTGAATATACGACGGATAAGTAGGAACCATCTGGTTTTTATTGAATGTAAACCTTCTGGAAACGAGTCTTAGCGGTGAGAGTACATAAATGTTCAGATTTCCAAATACATATTCACCTCTTGAAGTCGGACGAAGATAATATTGGATATCGTCCTGTGAGGATGCCCTGATTCTTCTTTTTATTCCAAAATTGCGAATCTGAAACTGTTCCGGAATTTCGTCTATGATTTTTACGCCAATAGGAAAGGTGTAGTAGTTTCTTATTGTAACTCCAATAGGATTTTCATCTCCGTTTGACAGTTTTTCGGGAGCGATTCGGGTGCCTTCGATTCCATGTTTGGCGCTAAACAAAATAAGTATATCAAGAGCCAGAAAGCCTAAAAGTATCAGTAATAAATAGCTGGCGGCGTTGTAAAGTGCCGGAAAAATAAAGGCAACGCAATACAAGAATCCCACGCCAATCAGCGCGTAAAAAAAGAAATTGTTGATGTATAATTTTTTAAGCAGTTTCAACGGACGTAACTTTTAAATTATCTTGGAATTTCGATGGCTTCGATGACCTGTTTGATGATTTCGATACTGGTGATGCCTTCCATTTCACGTTCCGGAGTTACGATAACTCTATGTTGTAAAACAGGAATAGCGGCTTCTTTAATGTCTTCCGGCGTTACGAAATCTCTTCCGCGGATTGCGGCATATCCTTTTGCCGCGTTTAAGATGGCAATAGAAGCACGAGGCGAAGCACCCAAATACAGGAAAGCATTTTCACGCGTATTGATAACCAGTTTGGCGATATATTCCAAAAGTTGCGGTTCAACAATAATCTGCTTTACCAAAGATTGATATTTCTGGATTTCTTCTGAAGATAATACTGTTTGGATATTATCCAATTTTCCATGATTTTGTAATTGGTGTTCTTTCTGGATGATAAGGATTTCTTCATCCAGCTTTGGATAGTCTATGTTGATTTTGAACAGGAACCGGTCCAATTGAGCTTCCGGCAGGCGGTAGGTTCCTTCCTGTTCGATAGGGTTTTGGGTTGCAATTACCAGGAACGGTGCTTCCATATCATAAGTAATTCCGTCCATCGTAATTTGACGCTCTTCCATAACCTCAAACAAAGCGGCCTGAGTTTTGGCAGGAGCCCTGTTAATCTCATCAATGAGGACAAGATTGGAGAAAACAGGCCCTTTTTTGAATTCAAATTCTGACTTTTTTAAGTCGTATACAGAAGTTCCCAAAATATCTGACGGCATCAAATCCGGCGTAAACTGAATCCTGCTGAAACCAATGTTTAGGGTTTTGGCAACCAATTTTGCGGTGATTGTTTTGGCAACTCCGGGCACACCTTCCAAAAGGACATGTCCGTTTGAAAGAATGGCAACCAAAAGCTGGTCAATCATTTTGTGTTGTCCTACAATGACGCTACTGATTTCTGCCCTGATTTTTTCGATACTCTCCTGTAGCTGGCTCAAATCTATTCGGGATTGAAAATTTACATTCTCAATTGGATTTACATTCGGATTGTGTGCTGTATTTTCTTCCATTTTGTAATTGGATTATGTTTCTTGATTGTTTTTTTCTTTGGCGAGAATTTTCTCTATGGCTGTATTCAAGGCAATCAGGTCGCTTTCAATACTTTGATGGTAACTCTTTCTGCGTTGGTTGATAAGATAGACTACCTTTTGGATGTCTTCTATTTTCTTGCCGGATTTTTGCTGGAGCTTCTTTTCAAAGTTTTCATCCAGAACTGTAGTATCCAACAAATAATCGTTTCTTATTTTTTCGAGGAAATATATGATTTTCTTTTCAATTATATTATCGTGATTTCCTTCCTGGAAATATAAGTTGCCAATGGTCTTTGTAAAGTCTACAGTAGTGTTTTCCAAAGGTTTTATAATAGGGACGATTCGTTGTTTTCTTTTTGCATTAAATATGAAGAAAACAATCATCCCCAGCAAGAATATATACCATGCCGCTTTTAATGCCGGTTGACTCAGGATATAACGCATTGGGGAACCTGAAACGATTTCTCCCGACTGATTTTTTAAAAGCCAGAATACTTCACCATCGGTATAGCTTAAGACCTTGGCGGCATATTCCGAATGATTGCCTTTTAAAAGATGATAGTTGGTGAATACAACAGGTTGCGTATGCAGATAGAATTCCCCTTTGCCATAAGGCACCTTTATGAAATCGACCAGTTTTTCCTTGGTGTTTTCATGATATCCGAGTACTGTCGTATTTAAAGTGTCAATTTTTTCAAAATAGGAATTTCCGGCACCTACGGAAATATCGTATTTTTTCTTGCCCAAATGCGGGTTGGCCAATGAAGTGAAAATAGTATCCCGACCCATAAATTTTGAAGAATAGCTAAATTTTAGGCTGTCCATCAATTTTTGAGGAAATGATTTTGAACTGATAAAAATTTTATTGCCATGTTGGGCAAAGTATAAAAGTTCTTGTGTCGATTCGTCATCAATCATATATTGGTCAGAAACAGACAGAATCGTTCCGCGAATAGTATATGTATTTACAAGACTGTCATAATCATATTTTGGTTCAAAATATTGATAGGCAGTCTCTGTAATTCGATTTACTTTTTGTCCGAATAAGGCAGGAGCCTCCTCATTAAAGACATACAACCCGAAAGGGATTTTATCTTTAATATCATAAGTTGGTGTCCAGTTGATGGGCTTTGGACGGGTCACGTCAATATAAACAATGCCTACCAAAAGCAGTACCAAAAACACGATATATATTTTGATAGTCTTGTTCATTATAAAGTTTTTATTGTTTTTTCAAACGATTGTATTGCCTGGGAGAACGTTTCTTCCCCTAGCTCAAACTCACCATACCAAATATAGTTGTACAGGTAAGAAAGATAGGCAAAGTCGTTTCTGAGCTTTTCGTTTTTTATTTCATAGAGATAGTCAGAATTTGTTTTTTCGATATCCCACTCGATTATTTCTTTTGAAGTGAGTTCTTTCAGAAGCCACAAATAATAATAGCGTATTACCAAACGGTTTTCACCCGATTTTACCGCTTCTTTTATCAGTTTTTCAAAATCTACCAGATGGAGGTTCTTTTCAATTTCGTCATAATGGATGACTTTCTTGTCAGACGATTTTCCAAATATCCATTGTCCTTCGTCATTCATAATTGCTTTTACGATGAGGTAGATTACAAACAGGATGACAATGACTGCTAGTATTTTTAGGATTAATTCGACGGCAGACATTGAAGCTTCGTCATTGCCCAGGCTGAAAATTTTATTATACCAATAGGCGAGCCACTCCTTGAAACGTTCCCATGCGCTTTTTTCTTTAGATTTGGGTTCATAATCAAAACTGGAATCGCTGTATTTTTCTTTAAAATTGGAAAAAGAACGTTCTTTTATTTTTGTGGAGTCAATAATAATATCTTTTTCAGAAAATTTTGAAGCTACGGTAACCGAATCCGTTTTGGCAACAGCAAGCGAGTCCTGTCCGAAAGTATTCAGGCAGAAGAAAAATAAAAATATGTAAAGCAGCTTATTCAAAATTTGTTCCGATAGTGTCAATTTCACCAAAGGTGGAGTTGTTTTCATCATGTTCTCTTCGGCTATAGTAAATCAAGCCCTGATTGACAATTAGGAGGTTGTTTAATATGTAGTTAGCCAGAATTGCGATGACAAACAATATGGTCATGAGTATTCCAAAAGTGGAGAAGGCATCCTGTGTAGGTGCGGTTGAGCCGCCTTCAATTGAAGAAAAAAGCAGAACCATTGCAATTACATACGGAATCATTGAAAAGATGGTTAGTATAATCTGAATAATCATATACATAAGCATGGTAACACCCACAATTGGCCAAAACTGCTTTTTTAGATAACTAATGGCATTACCCAGTGAAGTGAAGTAACCATTCTTAGTATTCAGGTAATCAAAGAATGCCAATGTAATCAAACTGGAAATGGCCGGAAGTGCAATTATCATCAACGGTATTCCGATAATAATGAATGAAAGAAACAGCAAGACAATAAATAAGATTGCCACAGCCGGAATTATTACAAATAGGGAAATAATAAAGAATAAGAGAATTTTTCCGGTTTTGTTTTTTAGGCCGTTTATTATATCTCTGGTGTCAAAACTACTTCCTGAATTTTTATCATACAGGTCAAGATAGACAATCGGATAAGCAAAATTCAGTAATGAGAGAAAAAGAGACAGCAGTATAAATCCGACAAGTGAAGTGATAAACAATCCCAGGTTTTCATTAAAAAGCTTGTCTACAGGATTGTATCCGGTATTGGTATTCTCGAATGTAGAAAAAATAGCCTCAAAATAAATTTTCGATAGAAAATAAATAAAAACCACTAACAGCAGTAGGAAAATCCCGTTGATGACAAAATAGTTTTTAAGGAAATGTTTTCCGTCTTTTTTGAAAAAAGAGAAAGTGTCGTTAAGGTAGTCGTTAAAATTTCTTTTCTTGAATAAGGTTATCATTTGGCGGATTGTATTTTTTTATTGACTATAAAAGGAAATATGAGGAAATAAAAAGAAATCAAGGATAAGGTAGATAAGATGATAAACACATTCAGCCAGTTAGGCATTTCGAGTGAATAGCGGGTTACAAAGCCTTCCAGAATTCCGGCCCCAATAGTAAAAGGCATTGTTCCTAAAAAGATTTTTAAGCTGTTTTTGAATCCTATTTTAAACGAAGTCATCCGGGAATAGGTCTTTGGGAATAATATCGAAGCACCTAAAATAAATCCGGCAGCAGCTTCAATAACAATGGCAAAAATTTCCATAGAGCCATGAATCCATATTCCTCTAACGCTTTCCCAAAATACGCCCTGCTCGTAGAAAAAATATTGAAAAGCACCCAGCATAATACAGTTTTGAATCAGTATGTAAAAAGTTCCCAGTCCGGCAAAAATACCATAGAGAAAACACCTTAGGCCAACATATAAGTTGTTTAGCGTGATTCCAATTGTCATACCCCAATTACTTCCGTCTTTGTAAATAGCGACCGGGTTGCCATCTTTGATATTACCCAAAGTTTTATTGACATAATTATCCCCTAAAATAAGCCTTACAAAATCGGGGTCATATTTGGCCGAAACAACACCAATTGCAGTAGTCAGAAAGAAAAGGAGGAATGCATACAGAACATATCTCCGGTATTGATAAACCAGTAACGGAACTTCTGTAGAAAAAAAGTAGACAAACCTGTTGGTTTCTGTTCTTTTTGTCTTGTAAATTTTTTGGTAAATCTGCGCCGCCAGATAGTTAAGATAGACAACGGTCTTGCTTTTAGGATAATAAGTTTGTGCATAAGACAAATCGTTGACCAAATGTATATACAAACTGGCCATTTCATCAGGATTTTTTTTAGCTTTACCGAAAATTGCTTGTTCAAAATCAAGCCATTTTTCTTTATTTTGCTTTATGAATGCAATTTCTCTCATTGGAAGCTAAAATATAAAATATGACACAATTATCTATAAATACGACTCAAAATGTCAATATTAATTTTACGGCGGCTTCAATAGGTGACAGGATTTTGGCTTATCTCCTTGATTTTTTGGCAAAAACGGCATATCTGATTGTCATATATTCTGTGTTTTTTTACGGTTTAGGCATTAATAAGCTTCTGGATAAGATGGATGATTGGTCCCGGATTTCAATACTGGTGCTGTTTTACATGCCGGTTGCTTTTTATTCGCTTCTTTTAGAGAGTCTGCTTGAAGGACAAACATTAGGCAAAAGGCTGCTTAAAATTAAAGTGGTAAAAATTGACGGTTATCAGGCTTCTTTCGGAGACTATCTTATGCGATGGCTTTTTAGAATAATTGATGTTAGTTTTAGCAGTGGTATAGTAGGATTGGTTAGCATAATAGCCAGTGAAAAATCGCAAAGGTTAGGAGATATGGCGGGAGGAACATCGGTTATTACATTAAAAAATAACATTAATATTAATCATACTATTTTAGAAGAAATTGATGTCAGCTATGTACCCACTTATCCTCTGGTGATAAAACTAAGCGACAACGATGCCCGAATTATTAAAGAAACTTTTAATAGCGCAAGGGCAAACAAAGATTATCACATGATTACGCGATTGAAGACAAAAATTGAAGATGTTACAGGAATCAGAAACCAATCAGGCAATGATGAAGATTTCATTAAAACGATTTTGAAAGATTATAATTACTATACACAGAAAATGTAGCGAATAGTTGATAGTTGATAGTGGTTAGTCGAAAGTTGGAAGTTGGAAGTCGAAGGTCAAAAGTCGAAAGTCGAAAGTCGAAAGTCAAAAATCATAAATCCCACATCATAAATCAAAAATCAAAAATCCCAAATCCAAAAATTCACCAAACTACACATGTTTTATCTTTTAGATATAATCGGAACTATGGCTTTTGCGCTTTCCGGCGCTTTAACGGCAATGAATAAAAGGCTTGACCCTTTTGGAGTTTTTATTATCGCCTTTGTGACAGCTGTTGGAGGCGGAACCTTGCGGGATACGCTAATTGGCCGTACTCCTGTGGGATGGATGCGCGATTTGAATTATGTTTACTTTATTATAGCAGGCTATTTTCTTGCCATCATTTTCAGAAAGAAACTCGACAGGCTGCGAACTTCATTGTTTTTGTTTGATACGATAGGATTGGGCGTTTTTACGCTCATCGGACTTGAGAAGGGATTGGATACGAATCTTCATCCGATAATCTGTATTGCTTTGGGAACGATGACGGCTTGTTTTGGAGGTGTAACAAGAGATATTCTTTGTAATGAAATACCCGTAATCTTCAGAAGGGAGATTTATGCCACGATTTGTATTGTTGGCGGAATTTTATTTTTTATCCTCAAACATTGGAATCTGGATAATGATATCCTTTATGTAATTACTTCCTGCGTGATGATTTCGCTCCGACTTCTGGCTGTTAAATTCAAATGGTATCTTCCGGCATTAAAGCAAAACTAAATTATCGGGTCAGGTATACATACCCTGTCAGCGGGGTTTTATAATCAGGGTCGTTGAGATCAAGTACATAATAATAAGTGCCATCCGGAAGGTCATTTCCGCCAATTTGGATGCCTTTGGTTGCTTGGCCATACCAGTTTTCAGTATCGTTATTTCCCGTCCAGACCAAAGTACCCCAACGGTTGTAGATAGAAAGCTTGAAGTTTACAAATATATCTCTCAGCCCTCTTATAAAGAAAAAATCATTCCACCCGTCGTCATTAGCCGTTACGGCGTTATAAACTATTGGCGGACAGTTTTTAGTGTCCAGCAAAAAGGAAGTAATGCTGTAGCAATTTTCATCTTCTATCCTAACAAAGATTTCTTTTGGTGTAGAAGAAGCAACATAATGGTTTGTGTTAGGAATTGGGTTTTGGTTTGCCTGTGCTTCTTCTTGGGAATTAAAAAAATGGACAACATGGTCTGGGTCAACTTTTACAATTTCTTCGTAATGTGAAAAATCGAAAGTGCCTTTTTTTAGTCCTTCATTACAGGCCAATATTTTATCAAGCAGATTAAATTCCGGCGAAACCAGCATAGAAATCGAAACGGAAAATTCATTGTTCGTTTCGTCTAATTCGGTTACAATTCCGGTACCGTTTCCGGTATCATCAACTACAAATTTTAAAGTAAAATCATTTGGAATTTCATCAGGTATGGTCAGAAAAATAGTATCACTATAGCTGCCGCCAATAGGAATTGGCGGAACAGTCAGGGTTTGCTCAATCAGGTTTCCGTCTGCATAAATTGCAATTGGAACTTCGGCCATTAAAGGATTTGTACTGTCAAGATTATATACGGTATAATCAACCATAATCCTTCGCGAATTGCATTCCAGTGCTACATTGTCTATAGAAATAGTGGCATCGGGAAGCTGATTGTTCAGTTTGGTAAGGATAGTGCTTATCATTACAAAATCCTGTTCCGATGTTAGCTGGATTTCTACAGATTCATCATTAATCTGAATGTAATTCTGGATTTCATATACATCCAGGTCCATATTGTACAGGGTTCTGGAATTGGTAAAAGAATTAGTGCCGTTAAATGCATTATTGGCAGGATTTAAGGCATTGCTTAGTATGTGTCCATTAATTTTTAAAGACTCTGTAAATCCTGCGGTAGGCAAATTTACGTCACCTTCCCAGGCAATAAAGCCTATTTTTGAACCGGCATTGTCAATTACATTCAGGCTATTTAGTGTTAATGTCAGGTGATTTTGTGTTCTTGAAACACCTTGCAGACCATCATATACATTGATTTGGTTCAGCGGAAAGCTTTCATTTTTATAAACGATTACAATTGCCCAACCTGCAAAATTCGTACGATTGTTGCAGTAATGGTTCGCATCTAAAAAGGGAGATACATCTAAATCAGACAGGGTATAGTTTCCGTTTCCTGTAGAAAGTATTTGAGAGGTAACATCTGTAAAGGCACAGAAATAGTCAAGGTCGTTCTGGAAGTAGGCGAAGTTTCTTTCAGAAGTAATGGGAACACCGTTTAAAACCACGTTCCAGTCGCCGGTTCCTGAACCTGCCCAGTACAGATATGCTTTTTCAATCTCATCGTTAACACCCATGTTTAGGGTTGCGGACGAAGAGGTGGTGATGGTACAAAAATTATTGAGATTGTTCTCGGAGGTGTTTAATGTATTTCCAATGATAGTAAAATCATAACGTCCGTTGAATTGCCTGAATAAAGCTACATCCTGTGCAAAGGCGACACAGGAAAAAAAGAAAAGGACAACAAAATTTCTAATTTGTAGTTTTAGATTCACCCGATAATCAATTGAAAGATATAAAGATACTATTTATTTACAATAGAGTATGTTAACAAAATAAAATTAGCTTTAACGAATGGTTCAATCATATCCAAAAAATTAGTACTTTTCCAAAGCATAAAAACAAGCCGTGAGAAACTATACTGTCAGGAAATATCAAGCTGGAGACTATCTTAATTGGAATGCTTTTGTGGCTAATGCCAAAAATGCTACCTTTTTGTTTCATAGAGATTTTATGGAATATCATAGTGACAGGTTTCGTGACTATTCCCTTGTGGTTTTAGATGGTGAAAACTGGATTGCGGTGTTGCCGGCAAATGTAGTGGGAGATACCGTATTCTCACACCAGGGGCTCACTTATGGAGGTATAGTCTGTGATGTAAAATTGAAACAGTCCATGATGCTCCTTATTGTAAAAAACATAATGCAATATCTTGAAGCTGCTGGAATAAAGAAACTCCATTTTAAGATGATGCCGTCTATTTATTTTGACTATCCTTCAGACGAACTCAATTACGCCCTGTTTTTGGCAGATGCAAAACTGACAAGAAGAGACGCCTTATCTGTTATTGATAATTCGAGACCGCATAAGATTTCCCGTGCCAGAAGAGCTTGTGTACGCAGAGGACAACAATTAGGGTTGACCATAAAAGAAGAGCCTGATTTCAGGCTATTCTGGGATGAAATTCTTATTCCGAACATTTCTGCGAAACATGATGCCAAACCGGTTCATACGGTTGAAGAAATTGAAAAACTCCATCGTTTATTTCCGGAGAATATCCGACATTTTAATGTGTATTTTGAAGGAAAGATAGTTGCCGGAACTACCATTTTTATTTCTAAAAATGTTGCACATCCTCAATATGTTTCTGGTCAAAATGAAAAAAATGAACTGGGTTCACTTGATTTCCTATACAGCCATTTGATTCTTGAAGTGTTTAAGGATAAAAGATTCTTTGATTTTGGTATTTCAAATGAGGAAAACGGACGAAAACTTAACGAAGGCCTTATTTTCTGGAAAGAGAGTTTTGGTGCCAGGACACTTACACAAGATTTTTATGAAATCGCTACTTCCAATTATGACAAGCTAGAAAATGTTTTGATATGATAAAATTTCTGGATTTAAAGAAAGTAAATCAGCCTTATGAACAGGCTTTTCAAGATAAGATGAAAACTGTCATGGATAAGGGCTGGTATATTCTAGGTGATGAAATCAAGGCATTTGAAACTAATTTTGCCCACTATTGCGGCACAAAATATTGCATTGGCGTTGGAAACGGACTAGATGCTTTGGTACTGATTCTTAAAGCCTATATACAATTAGGAAAACTCCATAAAGGAGATGAAGTAATCATTCCGGCAAACACCTACATCGCCAGTATTTTGGCTGTGCTTCAGGCAGACCTGATACCCGTGTTGGTCGAACCCAATTTGGAGACGTACAATCTGGACCCTAACACCGTAGAAAAAGCCATTACATCTAAAACAAAAGCGATTCTGCCCGTTCATCTTTACGGACAATTGGCTCCAATGAAAGAAATTAATACGTTGGCAAAAAAAAACAATTTGCTTGTGATAGAAGATGCAGCTCAAAGTCATGGTGCTGTTCTGTATTCTCAAAAATCAGGAAACTGGGGCGATGCCGCAGCATTTAGTTTTTATCCGGGAAAGAACCTGGGAGCTTTAGGCGATGCGGGAGCCATCACAACAAACGATGATGCGTTGGCAAAGATGATTTTTGCAATCCGTAATTATGGTTCCGAAAAAAAATATGTCCATGACTATATTGGTATAAATTCACGTCTGGATGAATTACAGGCTGCTTTTTTGAGTGTAAAACTGCCAAATCTGGATAAAGAAAATGCGGTAAGGAAAAAAATAGCGGAACGTTATCTGTCAGAAATTAAGAATGATAAGATAAAACTGCCTTTCTTTGATGGTACGCAAAATCACGTTTTTCATCTTTTTGTAATCAGGACTGCAAACAGGGAAGAATTACAAGAGTATTTGTCAGCCAATACCATCCAGACCCTGATTCATTACCCAACGCCACCACACCATCAAAAAGCACTTTCTTATATGGGTGGTTTGTCATTTCCAATTACGGAAAAAATCCATCGTGAGGTTTTAAGTCTGCCTATAAGTCCGGTAATGACAGACGAGGAGGTAAGCTATGTAATTGAAATAATTAATAAATTCTAATTGGTTTCTGTAAAGAAAATAGTAGGGTCTTCGCTATTCAAGGTAACTTCTTTGAACAGTATCAGCGTAATCATAAAGCTTCTGATAGGCATAGTGTCGTCAAAGGTTGTTGCTGTTTTTTTAGGAGCTCCGGGCATGGCCTTGGTAGGCAATATGCGAAACTTTTTTTCGTCCATCGAAACAATAACCACTTTGGGTTTTCAGAACGGAATTGTAAAATATACTGCTGAAAACAAAGATGATGAAGACCGGTTGAAAAGAGTAATTTCTACTGTTTTTATAGCCTTATTAGTGTCTTCTGTACTCTTTGCTCTGGCTCTTTTTATCTTTAGTAATTTTTGGAACAACCAGGTTTTCGGAGAGCGAAATAATTATGATTTTGTCATTTCAATTCTGGCGATTTCAATTCCGTTTTATGTGATGAATGTTTTTTTTACAAGCATTCTGAATGGTTTCGGGAAATTTCATAAGGTAATTTACATTGCTATTTTTGGAAATATCATCGGATTGCTCATTTCCGTGATTCTGATATGGAAGTTGAATATTGCCGGAGCCTTGATTTCGATTGCAGCCACACCTGCACTACTTTTGATAGTTGCCTATTTGTACTTCAGGTCACTGATGAATGTGCGGGAATATATCCATTTCCGTTACTTCGATTTTGACGTTATCAGAAACCTGTCTTCATTTTCATTGATGGCTTTTGTGTCAGGATTCTTTGGTCCGTTGGTTTATCTGAACATAAGAAATAATGTCATTGAAAAGTTAGGAGAAGAACAAGCCGGATACTGGTCTGCAATGGAAAGGATTTCTTCCAATTATCTGTTGTTTATTTCGACATTGCTAACAGTTTATTTCCTTCCAAAACTTATAATGGCTGTCAACAATCACGAAACTAAAAAAGTGTTTTACAGCTACTACAAAACAATTTTGCCGCTTTTTATTTTTGTCGCTGCAATTATTTATATCCTTAGAGACTTTATTGTTAAATTACTGTTTACAAAAGAGTTTTTACCGGTTGAAGACTTATTTCAATGGCAACTTATAGGCGATACCTTCAAAGTAGCTTCGATGATTTTAGGGTATGAATTTTTTGCAAAAAAAATGACATTGGCTTTTATCGTAACAGAACTCATTTCTTTGGGAGTTTTATATGTGTCCAGTATCCTTTTTATTGACTTCTATGGTGTTGAAGGTATTGTTAAGGCCCATGCTTTTACGTATGTGTTCTATTTTTTGGTGTTGGGAGTTTATTTCAAAATTAAAATGAAGCCTGTCGGCAGTGGGTATTAATGTCTAAACAAAACTAAATGAATCAGGCACTTTTTATTATACCATTTTATAATGAAGGAAAAAGAATTTCATTTGATTCTTATCGGGAAATCATCGATGCTTCAAAAGAAATAGATTTCCTGTTGATAAATGACGGGAGTTCTGATGATACTTTGGATGTATTAAACAGGCTTTCTGAGGAATTGCAAAACTGTACTGTATATAGTTTATCTCAAAACTCAGGTAAGGCTGAAGCGATTAGGCAAGGCATATTACACAATCCAAAAGAATACGAATATATTGGCTATCTCGATGCAGATTTTTCGACTCCGGTTTCTGAAATGATAAAATTACTGGACTATGCGAAAAAAAACAGGGATATTGATATTGTTTTGGGAAGCCGCGTAAAGCTTCTGGGAAATGAAGTGGTAAGGTCACAGGCAAGACACTATTTCGGTCGAATCTTCGCCACCATAATCAGTAAGCTGATTTTACGCGTTCCGGTTTATGATACGCAATGCGGAGCAAAAATCATTAAGGGCGATATAGCAAAAAAACTATTTGATAAACCATTTCTAACCCGATGGATTTTTGATGTTGAAATGCTGTTACGATATAAAATGAGCTATTCCGATTCGTTGGCAACTGTTAAAGAATTTCCTTTAGAAATCTGGATTGAAAAAGGAAATACTTCCATAAAATTAAAAGAATTCCTGATTTTTCCATTTCAGATTCTGAAAATATATTTCCATTACAATAAGAAAAAAGGGTAGTCTTTTTAATGAACTGATTTCCTTACAATAGTGGGGTATATTTCATTTCTTTCCTGAGTATTGAAGATGATGAAATGCGCTGTTTCATCTATTTTTTTGAAATTTCGGTAGATATACATAGCGGTAACACTAAAATCATCTCTGTTTTCAAACATAAATTCCTCGCCTTCCAGAAAGCTTTTTTCGAAAAAGATAAAATTTTCCTTTTTTGCAGCAATCTTTAAAATCCGTTCCGGATCTCTGTTTATCTCATTATTTGTGAGCCAATCTGCCGGTAACACGCTTTGGGTATTAAAAACATAATGCGCCATAGGAAAACTGGGAGCAACAATATAATTATTGCCATATTTTTTGACCAGAGATTTAAGGTCGAGCAATTTTTCGCCAGTGTCCTTATTAGTTATAAGGTACTTTAATTTTGGTGAAACCTCTGCAAGCGAATAATTTAATTCTGAAAATGGTTTTTCTCTATACGGTTTTAGATTTGAAGAATAAGCCAATACTAAAATGATACTACCAGTAAAGATAAATAGCTTTTGGTTATATACTTTATCTAATTCTTCTTCAAATAAAACGGTAATTGAAAGGATTATTCCGGTCGAGAAGAAGATAGGGTAATTATAGCCCATGCTTATAGAACAGCTCCAGGCAATCAAAAGCACCAGCAGGATGGGGACGAAATAGTAAAAACGCTTCCAATCTTTTATTATCTTACTGATTACGGCCAAAACAGTCGAAAGCATTGCAATTCTGGAAGCGATTAAAAAATCGCTGAAAAAGCATAAGGAAAAAGAGAAAACAAGTAAAACAATTGACAGGTTTTTTAAATATCCCGGAATCGTTAGGGGTTTCTGCTTTGGGAAGTAAAACAATAAAAAAGCGGATACGATAAGCAAAGGAATAAAAACAGAAATTCTGGGATAAGTAATTATATAATCCAGAAAACCGGAATAAAGAAGGTCTTTAAAATGGGTCTGTCCCGTTGTCTGCTCTAAAAATTCATGTAGCGAAGAGGTATAAGCCACCCATGAGAGGAAAAGCAGTAAAAAAAGAACCAGATACAAAAAGAAAAACAGGCCTTTTTTAATGCCTTGCAAGCAGGTTATGGCAAACAGAAACCCAAAGGGAATCAAATAAAAGGACTGTTTTGTAAGTGATGACAACAGGCAAAACAGGGCAATTGCCAGGAGCTGAAGGTTGCTTGATTTTTTACTTAAAGAAAGGATATACAATGCAATGACGGAGAAAAACAGACCGTCTGTTGTAGGCCATGGATAGGCGGTAAAGTTTAATAAGGAAATGACAAGCCCAAGTATCATTAAAGCCCATTTGTTGAACTTTATTTGCTGCGGATAAAAATTGGTAAAACTTTTGACAGCCAGAACTACCTGCAAACCAAACAGCAAATAATTTGTGACTTTTATAAAATAAAATTGGCCAATTTCAGGAAGTATTTTAATAAAAATGGCTTGAAAATATAGTGTCGACGGTGGAGCTTTGTATACAAAATCTTTATAAACATCCTGTCCGTTAGCAATTCGCCAGGAGTAACCCGGAATATACCCCGTATCCCATGTTTCAAAACCATACCTTGCCGTGAAAATACAATATACAGCAAGGATAAGAAAGAATAAAAGACGATAGATACTATTGGCCTGAATTGTTTTCATGAATTAAGGGTTAGTTGTATTCCAGCTTTCGGTATATATTTCAGCGATTTTGACAAAATGGTGTTCTTTTTCAATGAATTGGCGAGCCCTTTTTCCAATCAAAGTCAATTCTTCTGGGTTTTCAATCAAAAACGAAAGCTGTTGTACTATAGATTCAACATCAGGCAAAGCATTAATAGCCACACTATCCGTTAGCTGATAATACTCCTGAAACTCTGTTTCAGCTCCTGTAAAAACAACTTTTCCTATTGCCATTGCTTCTAAAGCATTATAACCCTGGTCGAAAGCATAAATCTGGTCGAGAATAATATGGGCCGAACGTATGTATTTTTGGTACTCGTCATACGGCAGACTATTGACAATTCTGATTTCGACCTTATCACCATATTTTAATTCTATTTTGGATAGTGCCTCTAAAAAAACAGAACTTCCTTTTTTGACAGCGCTATACTTATTAACTCCATGAAAAATAACAATCTTAGATGGGATTTCCATCGGAATAAATTCAAGTTTATCGGTATTTATCGGATTAGGAATGAATGTGAAATCGAATCCTGTCTGTTCCATCGGGATTTTATAATCAAGGTCCGATACTAACAGCCCGTCGCAATTTGTTTGTACAAAATCAAAAAGCTTACGCTGCTGGTTGTTGGTATAATTCAACGTATAATTATAGTACTTTTTGTTGGCGGTTGGATTGTTGAAATAAGGTGTGAGTACAGAATATTTCAAATTGTTTTTTAGCAGGACATCAACAATTGGAGTCTCGTCTCCGCAAATCAAAAGAAATTTTTTTGAGTTTTGGGCAAATAGCTTTTCATAAAGCCTTAGCGCCAATTTGGGATAGGTTTCTATAGCATTGGAATTAATCAGCTGAACAACATCATAACCTTTTAGTATTGGCAGTAGTTTTCGAAACCGATAAGCCCTTTCATAGGCTTCAAGGTCCAGCCTAAACAATTTTCGGGTAATCCTGTTGCAGAAGCTGAGTAAGGAGTTGGAAGCTACTAATGTTGAAGAAATTGGAAAATCAACAGGATATTTTTTAAAATCATCTCCGGTACCCACAATATGCACTTCATGTCCTAAAGCAGTAAGTCCTTCCTTTAATGAATTGTGTAACCTGCTGAATTCTCCAACGAGTAGAATCCTCATAATTGTTTATATTTGTTTCAAAAATAATTAAAAAAGTAGCAACAGATGCATCAAACCAAAATATGTTTGATAGGAATTACTCTTTCAAATGGTGGCGCGCAAAAGATTCATGCTATTTTGTCAAATTTTTTTTCCAGCAAAAATATAGAGGTACATAATATTGTCATCTTAGATGAGGTGACTTATGATTTCTCAGGAGAATTGCTAAACCTGGGCAAACTGAAAGATAAGGGAAACGGCATATGGAATAATCTGAAACGGTTTCTGATACTGAAAAGATATATCAAAGAGAATAAATTTGATTATATAATCGACGTAAGAACCAGAAACAACCAGATTAAGGAATTCCTGATAACGAAATTTGCTTACAAAGCACCGTATATACCCATGATTCATAGCTATAATACGGATTGGTATTTCCCTAAAAATAAATTTTTAGCAAAAAATATTTTTTCGAACGCCTATGGTATTGTTTGCGTATCGAAAGAAATAGAGGAGAAAGTCAGGAACAAATACGGATATAAAAACCTGAAAACAATCTATAATCCGCTTGAAATTGATAAAATTGTATCCCTGTCAAAAGAAAGGATAAATTTGAATTTCGAATATGTTTTTGCGGCAGGGCGAATGGTTTTTGATAATAATAAGCAATTTGATAAGCTGATTCGGGGATATGCGGCCTCGAAGCTTCCTTCCCAAAACATCAGGTTAGTATTGCTTGGAGATGGTCCGCAAAAAGAATATTTACAAAACGTAGCACAATCTGAAAAACTTGGAGATAAGGTAGTATTTTTGGATTTCCAGAACAATCCGTTTCAGTATATGAAATCGGCACGATTTACTATTCTGGCAAGTAAAAATGAAGGATTGCCCAATATTATAACAGAATCATTAGCCTGCGGTGTGCCTGTAGTGGCCTTTGATTGCAAGTCCGGACCGCGGGAATTGATTGAAAATGGCAAAAATGGACTTTTGGTAGAAGACCAGAATTTCGATGCCCTTGTCAAGGCAATGGATGAAATGAATGAAAATGAGACATTACGTGCAACTTGCAGAGAGAATGCCTTTGAAAGCATAGAACGCTTTTCGGTAGAAAAAATAGGTGCCGAATGGCTTGAATATTTAAAAATAAAATAGGTAATGAATATTGAAATTATTGAAATTCCTAAAATAGAAGATTACAGAGGAAACATAGCCGTTATTGAAAATGAGGTTGTTCCTTTTGAAATTAAGCGTGTTTATTACCTGTTCGATGTTCCCAGCAGTTCCTACAGGGGCGGTCACGCACACAAAACATTAATGCAATTATTGATTCCGCTATCAGGAAGTTTTGATGTAATGTTGAGTGACGGTAAGGAAAAACAAGTGGTTACACTTAACAAACCCGATAAAGGACTTCTGATAAAACCAACAACCTGGAGAGAATTAGGGAATTTTTCGTCTGGTGCCGTATGCCTTGTTATCGCTTCAGAAGTCTATCAGGAAGAGGACTATATCAGGGAATTCGACCAATTTATAGAACATGTAAATCAGTCATAAATTGACACCAGAATATTTTTGCGCTCAAGATATTTTTTAAAAGCATAGAATTTTCGGGCAACAAAAACAGGCATCGCCATTACCAATTTAGCTTTTAAGGGAATATTGGTCTTGTCAACAGATTGCATATAGAAATTGTAAGTTTTCATATCGCCGGCCAGTTTATGCTGTATGGCAAAAAAAACTCTGTGAAGGTCGAGGTATTTCTTTAATGACGGGTTTTGTTTCTCTTCTTCCTGAAATTCATCCAGTCTCGCATAGGAACGCTTTAGTGTTTTTTCCAACGAAATCCTGTTTTCCGCATCAAGCACGTGTCTGGAGGAAATTTCATTATCAAAAGCCACATCATATTGCAAGGCAAGGCGAATCCATAAATCCGTATCTTCTCCGGCACCTAACGTAATTGTGGTTTTAAATCCTCCAATTTCATTCAAGATGGTTCTTGGAACGGCAACTGCCGAAGTCCAGGCTATCCTGTCAATATAGCTCGACTTAAAAAAATCCTTTACAATTCCCTGCCAAGGATGGGAAGGAATGTCAATATGTTTTGGCTTTATTACTTTATCAGCATTAAAAAAACGCTCATAATTTGTGCAGTAAAGACCACATTCCGGGAACATCTTATACAGATTGGACAATTGCTCTAAATGGTTAGGAAACCAATAATCATCAGCATCAAGGAAAGCAACCAAAGTGCCGGAAGCTTTTGTTATCCCGTAGTTTCGTGCTTTAGAAACGCCTTGGTTTTCTGTAGAGAATAGTTGGATTCTGGTATCGCTGATTTCTAAGGCTCTTGCTTCACTATTATCTGTAGAACCGTCATTTACCAGAATAACCTCAAAATCGTTAAACGTTTGCGCCAATAAGCTGCTTAACGTATTTCTAATGCTGTTTTCCTTGTTGTATAAAGGTATGATGACGGAAAAAAAAGGCATTCTTAAAGAGGTTATGAGGTTTTTGTCAAAAGTACTTTTTTTATTGAAATAAGCCTAAAAACTGTATTTTTGTTTTTATCTATGCAGAAAAAAGAACTTCATATAGTTAGCTTTGACAACCCGTTTCCTCCCAATTATGGAGGTGCCATCGAAGTTTTTTATAAGATAAAAGCACTGCATGAGATTGGCTATGCGATTTATCTGCACTGTTTTGTAAATTCTGTGCCTGAACAAAGTCCGGAATTGGACGCCATTGTTTCAGAGGTATATTTCTATAAAAACTCGCACAATCCATTTTATTTCTTTTCAAAAACCCCGTTTTCTGTACTTTCCAGAAACAACAGGGAACTTTTAAATAACCTGAAAAAAAATAATGCCCCTATTTTATACGAAGGCCTAAAAACGGCTTATTGTTTTGAAGATAAATTGTTACAAAATAGGGTAAAAGTCATCCGGTTGCATAATCTGGAACAGGACTATTTCAAGGGAATTGCTTTAAGTGAAAACAATCTGATTAAAAAGGCCTTGTATTTTCTGGAAAGCAAAAAGTACGAATCATATGAAAAGAAATTACAACACTTTGACAAAGTTCTGGCACTTTCCAGGTTTGAAAATGACTATGTCAATTCAAGATTCCACAACTCATCCTATATTCCCGTCTTCCATGGCAATGAAAAGGTTGAAATTATAGAAGGATTTGGTAAATATGCTTTTTATCATGGAGATTTAAGGACTTCCGACAATCGAAAGGTTGTGAAATATCTTATTGAGGTTTTTAAGGATTTGGATTATAAGCTTGTAATAGCCTCAGGGTCAAAAGAAAAAATGGTCAGAAGGCTGATTGGAAATACCCAAAATATAGAATTTGTATTTTTAAAAGATTTCGAAATGCTGAAACAGCTTTTGGGCAAGGCACATATTAATCTAATCCTTTCTTTTCAGAGGTCGGGTACCAAGCTTAAATTGCTGAATTCTTTATTCAGGAGCCGTTTCTGTATTATCAATGAGAATATTATTGATGATGAAATCGTCTCGGATTTCTGCATAAAAACAGATTCAAAAGAGAAATTAATTTCACTTATTAATTTCCTGAAATCGCAACCGTATTTGGATGGCGAAAAGAAAAAAGCAGTACTGGAAGAATATTTAAATGATAGAACAAATGCCCAAATCTTATTAGGAATTTTAGATAGCCTAAACCGTTAAACTGTTCTTTGAACCACTTCAAAAACAGAACCGCTGTCACATTTCAATGTTTTGGAAGGAAATTTCATCAAAAGGGCATAATCATGCGTTGCCATGATGATTGTCTTTCCGTTTGCATTGATTTTTCGCAATACATCCATAACTTCAACACTGGTTTGCGGATCAAGGTTTCCCGTAGGCTCATCTGCCAGAATAATTTCCGGGTCATTCAGCAAGGCTCTTGCAATCGCAATTCGCTGCTGCTCTCCTCCGGATAGCTGATGCGGCATTTTATTGGCAAAGTTCTTCATGCCCACTTTTTCCAAAACTTCTTCTATCTTAACCTGCATCTCCTGTTTGTCTGTCCAGCCTGTGGCTTTCAAAACAAAAATCATGTTTTCCTGTACGTTTCGGTCCGGGAGCAATTTGAAATCCTGGAATACAATACCAATTTTACGTCTCAGGTAAGGAATGTTCTTTTCTTTAAGTGTCGCCAGGTCATAGTCCACAATACTTCCTTGTCCTTCCGTTAGAGGAAGATCAGCATACAAAGTTTTCATGAAGCTGCTTTTTCCGGAACCGGTTTTTCCAATAATATAAAGGAATTCGCCATGTTTTACTTCAATATTTACATTCGATAAAATGAGGTTTTTCTCCTGATAGATATTTACGTTTCTTAAAAAAAGCACAGGTTGCGACATAGTAATCTTGTTTATGTTGTAAAAGTAATAAGTTAACGTGCTTTATCAAAATTAAATTGCAAATCGTTGTTTTTAATTTCTGTCGGTTTGTATTCTTTTGAGTTTCAATGTTCCCAAACCGCAATAGCATAAAACTTCAAATGTTAAAAAAGATGTTTACAATAAACACAAAAGAGCTTCCGTTATAAACTTAAGAATTTGATATATTTGGATATTAAACAAAACCATTAAAAATGCACAGACTTTCAAGGTTATTTCTGTTGTTTTCATTTATAGGGACCGCTCCGGTTTTTGCTCAGCAGACAGCAATTTATACCAACGATTTAACGGAATACAATAAAGCCGTTTCGCTTTATAACGACAAGCAGTATCAGGCTGCCCAGATTATTTTCGAAAAAGTAAAAGCTGACAACAGCAATAAGAATTCGGATATCGAAGCGGATTGTGCTTACTATATAGCGAACTGCGCTATCCGCCTGAATCAGGCTAATGCTGATCAGATGATGGAAAGTTTTGTAGAAGACTATCCGACCAGTACCAAGCAAAATCAGGCCTATATTGAAGTGGCGCATTATTACTTTGAGCAGGGTAAATATCCGCAATCGCTCAAATGGTTTGACAAGGTTGACGAAGGTTCGTTAAGCAATAATGACAGAGAAAGATATAACTTCCAAAAAGGCTATACCTTTTTTACAGCGGGAAATAAAAAAGAAGCTACAAATTATTTCAACCAGGTGCTGAATTCAAAAGAATACGGTTCTCAGGCAAAGTATTATTTGGGTTTCATGGCCTATGAGTCGGATGATTATACCAAAGCCACCAAATTATTTGATGAGGTTTCCGGTGAAGAAAAATATCAGGAGAAGATGTCTTACTTCCAAGCAGACATGAACTTCAAATTGGGCAAATTTGATAAGGCGATAGAATTGGGGAAAGCAGCGATGGCTAAATCAAATGCTTTGGAAAAATCGGAATTGAACAAAATTATAGGAGAGAGCTATTTCAATTTAAAAAAATACGATCAGGCAATTCCATACCTGAACGAATACAAAGGGAAAAAAGGAAAATGGAATAATACCGATTTTTACCAGCTTGGATATGCTTACTACAAGCAAAACGACTACGAAAATGCGATTTCACAATTCAATAAAATTATTGACGGACAAGATTTTGTAGCACAGAATGCCTATTATCATTTAGGAGAAAGCTACTTAAAAACCGACAGGAAGCAACAGGCGCTAAATGCCTTTAAAAATGCTTCTGAAATGGCATTTGATGCAAAAATCCAGGAAGATGCCTATCTGAATTATGCCAAACTCAGCTACGAAATTGGTAACTCTTACCAGAGCATTCCTGCCGTTTTAAACGGTTTTATTGAAAAATATCCAAACAATCCGAGTCGGGCAGAAATCGAAACACTTCTAATCAACTCCTACATCACCTCAAAAAACTATAAAGAAGCACTCACATTATTGGAAAAAAATAAAGCTTCTAATAGAGAGGCCTATCAAAAAGTTACTTTTTACAGAGGTTTGGAATTGTATACGGATGGCAATTATCAGGAGGCACTTGCCATGTTCAAGAAATCTTTAGGAGAAAGAAGCAATGCCAGATTCACAGCCCGTGCCACTTTTTGGAAAGCAGAAACAGAATATGTTCTGGATAGTTTTAAAGAAGCTGTACTTACTTATAAACAATTTTTAGGTGATGCCGAAGCTAAAAACACGCCGGAGAATAAAAACATTTACTATAACCTGGGTTATGCCTATTTTAAGCTGAAAGATTACGATCAGGCCGCAACCAACTTCCAAAGCTATATTTCAGGTCCAAAAGACGATAAGGTTCGTCTGAATGATGCCTATTTGCGTTTGGGTGACAGTTATTATGTTTCTTCAAAATACTGGCCGGCAATGGAGGCCTATAACAAAGCTATTGAAATCAAAGGCGTTGATGCAGATTATGCTGCTTATCAAAAAGCAATCAGCTATGGTTTTGTGGCCAGAAACGAAAAGAAAATTGAAGAGCTCAACAGCTTTATCAAGAACTTCCCTAAATCACAACTTCGTGACGATGCCCTTTATGAGTTAGGAAACACCTATGTAGCAGAAAAAAAGACCGAAAGCGCTATTCAGACCTATGATAAATTGATTGCAGAATACAGAGAAAGTTCCTATACATCAAAAGCTATCCTGCGTCAGGGATTGGTGTATTATAATGCAGAAAAAGATGATCAGGCACTAACCAAACTTAAAAAAGTAGTAGCCGAATTTCCAAATACTCCGGAAGCTTTGGAGGCCGTATCGACAGCAAGGCTGATTTATCTGGATAAAGGAAAAGTAGACGAATATGCTACCTGGGTAAAAACCCTGGACTTTGTTGAAGTGTCTGATGCAGAATTGGATAATGATACATACGGAGCGGCTGAAAAGCAATATCTTCAGAATAACATCAAACCCGCAATTGCAGCATTGAGCGGTTATATAGCGAAATTCCCGAACGGAATCAATTCTCTGAAAGCAAATTTCTATCTCGCGCAATCCTATTTTGCAGATGGTTTGGAAAATAATGCCATCCCGAATTATGAATTTGTAATTGCAAAACCAAGAAATGAGTTTACAGAGCAATCGCTTGCAAGACTGTCTCAGATTTTGCTCAAAAAAGCGGATTATGCAAAAGCAGTTCCGGTTTTGAAAAGATTAGAAACGGAGGCCGATTATCCGCAAAACATAACATTTGCGCAGTCCAATCTCATGAAATCGTATTATGAGCAAAAAGATTACGCTAATGCGGTAGTATATGCTGAAAAAGTTTTGGCAAATGCGAAAACAGACGACAGGGTAAAAAGTGATGCCCAGGTTATAGTGGCACGTTCTGCAATAAAAATCAATGACGAGGTTAAAGCCAAAGCAGCCTATGCAAAATTGCAGACCATTGCTAAGGGAGAACTGGCAGCAGAAGCATTGTTTTATGATGCCTATTTCAAAAATAAAGACGGGAAATTTGAGGCATCAAATACAGCCGTACAGAAATTGGCCAAAGACTATTCCGGATATAAATATTTTGGAGCCAAAGGACTGGTTGTAATGGCGAAAAATTTCTACGGACTAAAAGACAGCTTCCAGGCAAATTACATTTTGGAAAGCGTCCTTAAAAATTTTAAGGATTATCCGGACGTTATTGAAGAAGCCCAAAAAGAATTGGATATTATTAAAGGAGAAGAAGCCAAACGCAACTCATCCATCCAGAATTAATCACATCTCATTCTAAATACAATTTAAGTAATATGACACATAAAACCCAATATAAGATTGCTTTATTATTTCTTTTCGCTGGCCTGCAAGGCGTTTTTGCCCAAAAGAAGGATGAGAATATCGGAACCGAAGTTGTAAACGTGGTAAAGCCATATACGCCAACTATTTCTGATGCTTTTAAAGTGAAAGAAACACCGCCATTGGAAGACGAAGACAATACAAAAAAGGAAGAAATCAAATACAACATCTTTTCCTTTCCGGTAGCTTCTACTTTTACGCCGGCAAAAGGAAGGGCTGCTTCTGTTGACAAGGCAAAACAGGAAAAATTATATAAGAATTATGCAACTTTGGGTGTTGGAAACTATGGTACTCTGAATGCGGAATTGTTTGTAACCGAAAACCTGAACCGTAACGAATATGTGGGAGGAATGCTTCGCCATCTTTCTTCGCAGGGAGGTATTGATGACCTTTTGCTGGATGACAAATTCTATAATACATCCCTTGACCTGACATATGGGAATCAGCAAAAAGACTTTTCTTGGAATGTAGATGCCGGTTATCAGCACCAGGTATATAATTGGTACGGATTGCGAAATGACTTTGCCAATGATCTGGCTGATCCGCAAGACAGGCAAGACCTTATAAACAGTATCGATCCGCAGCAAACCTACCAGAATATTTATTTGGGAGGCCGAATCAGTGCCAAAGAAAGTATCTTTAAAGAAGCAAGCCTGAAATTCAACCATTTCTCTGATGCTTTCGGTTCTTCAGAGAACAGATTTTATGTAAAACCTACTGTTGGTTTTGAAATTTCAGGAAACAAGATTAATGCGAATTTCATAGTGGATTATCTGGGCGGATCTTTTGAAAAAGATTATTTTGGTACAACAGCTATTAATTATGGCTTTACCAATATTGGTATACAGCCAAGTTTTGTATACCAGCAAGATGACCTGACAGTCAACCTGGGAGCCGGGCTTTTTTATAGCATGGATAATGAAAACAGCGATAACAAATTCTTTGTTTATCCACAGATTACGGCTACCTACAGAATCGTAGGGGATGTCATGATTGCTTATGCCGGAGCAGAAGGTAGCCTGAAGCAGAATTCATACCGTGATTTTACACAGGAAAACTTTTTCGTGTCGCCAACTCTGTCAATTGCTCCAACTGACCAGAAATATGATATCTATGTTGGTCTAAAAGGAAAAATAGCAAATAATGTTAGCTTTAATATTAGAGGTTCATACAAAAATGAAGACGGAAAGGCTGTTTTCCTTAGTAATCCATACAATAATGAAAACCCAAATCAGGAAGGCTATGCTTTTGGGAACTCCTTCAGTGTCTTATATGATAATGTAAAGACGATGAGCTTTTTTGGAGAGCTGAAGGCTGATTTTTCTAAAAACGTTTCTTTTGGCATAAACGGAACATTCAATAGCTACAAGACAGATGAATTGGCGGAAGCATGGAATCTTCCGGAACTTCAGGTAGCGGCAAACCTTGACTTCAATATTACTGAAAAATGGTATGCAGGAGCCAGCGTTTTCTTTGTAGGCGAAAGAAAAGATGTTTTTAGCTACACTTCCCTGTTGAGAAACGAATTAGAAACTGTAACCCTGGATAGCTATTTTGATTTGAATATGCATGTAGGATATAAATACAACGACAGGCTTACGGCTTTTCTAAAAGGAAATAACCTCACCAGTCAGGATTATCAAAAATGGCTAAATTATCCTGTACAAGGAATCCAGGTTTTGTTGGGGGCAAGCTATAAATTTGATTTTTAATAAGTCGAAAGTCAAAAGTCAAAAGTCAAAAGTCAAAAGTCGAAAGTCAAAAATCAGAAATCTAAAAATCACAAATATCAAAAAGCCTGCATTTACCTGTAGGCTTTTTTATTCCAAAAAGAAATCAGCGAAAATCAGCGTCATCTGTTTTATCCGCGACTAAAAAATACCCAATGACACTCAAAGAAAAAACACTACATTATTATAAGCAATTGGTACAGGATAAAATCGATGCCTTTCAGGATATGATTTCAAACCTGACAGATGATGCCCAAAATGATGCAAAGGGCTCTGCCGGAGACAAACATGAAACAGCACTGTCCATGATGCATCTGGAGCAGGAAAAACTCAATCACAAGCTAAAAGAATTTCTGGAGCAGAAAGGCGTCCTTGACAAGATTGATGCTTCAAAAGAAACCAAAATAATTACCTTGGGAAGTGTGGTCAAAGCAAACGGAATCTTATTGTTCATGAGCGCAGCACTTCCAAAAATTAAAATAGAAGGGAAAAATATTATTGCACTCTCACCGCAATCACCATTAGGAAATAAGCTTCTGGGACAGCAGGTTGGTTATAGTTTTGAAATTAACGGCACAAAATACCTGATAGAAGAAGTCCAATAAAAAAGAAATTAAATCACCATCCAAACGGATGGTTTTTTTATGAAATAAACCAAATGGGCTGTTTTCAGACGGATAAAATTTCATAATTGCTAAAAAGTTTTTATTTTAATTTTAATTTGTAACTAAAAACAAATTTATAGTTTAATAAATAAAACAAAAACCACAAATTTGCTTTAATAAAATAATCGAATTTAAAAAGTAAAGATATGTGCGGGATATTAGCAATTATAGGAAAAGGAAAAGACGAAGAATTAGTAAGGCAGCTTTCCAAAAGAATGTCGCATCGAGGACCGGATGAAAGTGACCTGCATGTGACGGAAAACGGACATATCTTAAGCCACGAACGCTTATCTATTATTGACCTCCATTCAGGAAGGCAGCCAATTAAAGGAACCAGGTCAGCCTATATGGTTCATAATGGTGAAATCTACAACCATCAGGAACTTAGAGATACGGTATTGAAACACCATACTTTTAGAACCAAATCAGATTCGGAAGTAATCGTACATCTGTATGAGGAGTTCGGATATGATTTTCTGAATATGCTGGATGGTGATTTCGCTTTTGTCATCATTGATGGTGATGATTTCATAGCAGGCAGAGATGCGGTTGGAGTGAAACCTTTGTATTATGGACTTGATGAAAGAGGTCGTATTTATTTTGCTTCAGAAATGAAGCCTATGGCAGACCAGTGCAAGACATTCGCTACTTTTCCTCCCGGACATTATTATACGCAAAAAACGGGCTTTGTGAAGTATTACAGGCCGGAATATGAAGACCATGAAAAAGCTACGGAAGCGTTGGATTTGGTAAAAATTCGCGAAACTTTGACCGAGGCGACACGAAAAAGGCTAATGAGTGATGTGCCTATTGGAGTATTGCTTTCCGGCGGGCTTGATTCATCGTTAACATCATCTATAGCGGCACGGCTATTAAAGGAAAAAGGTAAGGAATTGCGTTCCTTTTCTATAGGATTGGATGCAGAAGCTCCTGACGCAAAAGCAGCCCGAAAAGTGGCTGAATTTTTAGGCACAGACCACCATGAAATCTATTTTACGATTGAGCAGGGAATTGAAATTCTGGATAAACTAATCTGGCATCTGGAAACTTATGATGTAACCTCGATACGGGCCAGCACGCCAATGTATTTCCTTTCGAAAGCGATTACAGACATGGGTGTGAAAGTAGTGCTGTCTGGAGAAGGAGCCGATGAGATTTTTGGAGGCTATCTTTATTTCAGAAATGCACCATCAACAGAAGATTTTCAAAAGGAAACTATTGAAAGAGTACAGAAACTGTTTACTGCCGATTTGCTACGTGCTGATAAGTCAACAATGGCACATGGGCTGGAAGCAAGAGTTCCGTTTTTAGATAAGGCATTTCTGGATTTGGCAATCAGTATCCGTCCGGAAGAAAAGCAGCCAAAAACATATGACGGAGTTGAAAAATACATCCTGAGAAAGGCATTTGACACGCCTGAAAATCCTTATCTGCCACAAGAAGTATTATGGAGGCAAAAAGAACAGTTTTCAGATGGAGTAGGCTATAGCTGGATTGACACGCTGATAGAGTACTGCTCTTCCCGGGTTACAGATTTGCAAATGGAACAGGCTGCCGAGCGTTTTACATACAATACACCGGTAACGAAAGAAGCCTACTTCTACCGCGATATTTTCCATAAACATTTTCCGCAGTTAAGTGCGGCACAGACCGTGAGGAAATGGATACCGAAATGGCAGGAAAACTTAGACCCTAGCGGCAGGGCAAATGCGGCCCACATACAGGCGGATACGGCGATATCAAAAACCGGTGCTGTAGCCTGATTTAAAAATAAAAGTTTAGTTTGTTTGTTGCAAAAGCGTTCACTTTAGGGTGGCGCTTTTTGCTTTTTTAAAAGGCCTGCTTTATGTTGAAAAATAAATGGACAAACCTTAAAAATGTTGATAACTTAAGTGCTAAAATCTCCTTTTGTGGCTGATTATCACTCCTGTTTTTATATATTTGTTCGTTAAACAAAAAAATACCTTTTTAGACAGATTATATATGAGCGAAGAAATCAAGAAGAGCAATTATTCAGCCGATAGTATTCAAGCATTAGAAGGGATGGAGCACGTAAGAATGCGTCCGTCGATGTATATTGGAGATGTAGGTGTAAGAGGTTTGCACCACTTAGTTTATGAAGTTGTCGATAACTCAATCGATGAGGCAATGGGTGGCCATTGCGACACTATATCCGTTACCATTAATGAAGATAATTCCGTAACCGTTGAAGATAACGGGCGTGGAATTCCTGTGGATATTCATAAAAAAGAAGGCGTTTCCGCACTTGAGGTTGTAATGACTAAAATTGGTGCCGGAGGTAAATTCGATAAAGATTCCTATAAAGTTTCCGGAGGTTTGCACGGGGTAGGTGTTTCTGTTGTAAACGCCTTGTCCAATCATATGAAATCTACTGTTTTCCGCGATGGAAAAATTTATGAGCAGGAATATGAAAGAGGAAAAGCGCTTTATCCGGTAAAACAAATCGGGGAGACGGAAAAACGTGGAACAAGACAGACGTTTTATCCGGACGATACTATTTTTACGCAAACAACAGAATTTTCATATGACACCCTTTCTGCCCGTATGCGTGAGCTTTCATTCCTGAACAAAGGGATCACGATTACGTTTACAGACAGAAGAGTAAAAGATGAAAAAGGAGAGTTCCTGAGTGAAGTTTTCCATTCAGATGAAGGTCTTAAAGAATACATCCGTTTCTTAGACGGCAACCGTGAGCCTATTATTTCGCATGTAATCAGCATGGAAAGCGAAAAAGGTGAAATACCTGTGGAGGTTGCTTTGATATACAATACCAGCTACTCGGAGAATATATTCTCTTATGTAAATAATATCAATACTCACGAAGGAGGAACGCATTTGCAAGGTTTCAGAACCGGTTTGACCCGTTCGCTTAAAAAATATGCCGATGCTTCCGGTCTTTTGGAAAAATTGAAATTTGAAATCACGGGAGACGATTTCCGTGAAGGTCTTACGGCTATTATTTCCGTAAAAGTTTCAGAACCTCAATTTGAGGGACAGACCAAAACAAAATTGGGTAACAGAGAAGTAGTTTCTCCGGTGAGCCAGGCCGTAGGCGATATGATTGAAGCCTATCTGGAAGAAAACCCAAATGATGCAAGAGTAATCGTTCAGAAAGTTATTTTGGCTGCACAAGCGCGTCACGCTGCTAAAAAAGCGCGTGAAATGGTGCAAAGAAAAACCGTTATGGGCGGTGGCGGATTACCGGGTAAATTATCCGACTGTTCAGAACAGGATCCGGCAAAATGTGAAGTTTTCCTTGTTGAGGGAGATTCTGCGGGAGGAACTGCAAAACAAGGTCGTGACAGAAATTTCCAGGCTATTCTTCCGTTGCGTGGTAAAATCCTGAACGTTGAAAAGGCGATGCACCATAAAGTTTTTGAAAATGAGGAAATCCGAAACATTTTCACGGCTCTTGGGGTAACTATAGGAACGGCAGAAGATTCGAAAGCTTTGAATATTGAAAAATTAAGATACCATAAAGTAGTAATCATGTGTGATGCCGATGTCGACGGTTCTCACATTTCTACCTTAATATTAACCTTCTTCTTTAGATTTATGAAGGAATTGATTGAGAACGGACACGTTTACATCGCGACACCTCCTTTATATATGGTAAAGAAAGGAAACAAAAAAGAATATGCATGGAACGACGCACAACGTGATGAAATTACGGAAAGAATGGGTGGTGGTTCCAGCGTGCAGCGATATAAAGGTCTTGGAGAGATGAAT
>NZ_MKVG01000008.1:0-11636 GCF_001899155.1 Flavobacterium sp. 38-13 | reverse complement strand
GTATTTTCTCTATGTTGATGGGTGATGAGGTACCGCCTCGTCGTGAATTCATCGAGAAGAATGCGGCCTATGCTAATATCGACGCCTAATACTCTGAAATAAACAACAACAAATAAACAAATACAATTATTATGAAAGTTACAATAGTAGGTGCCGGAAATGTGGGCGCAACCTGCGCTGACGTGATTGCTTACAGAGGAATTGCCAGTGAGGTGGTTTTATTAGATATTAAAGAAGGATTTGCAGAAGGTAAGGCAATGGACATCATGCAGTGCGCTACAAATACAGGATTTAATACAAAAGTTTCCGGAGTAACCAATGATTATTCTAAAACTGCCAACAGTGATGTTGTAGTAATCACTTCTGGTATTCCTAGAAAACCGGGAATGACAAGAGAGGAATTAATCGGAATTAATGCTGGAATCGTTAAATCGGTTGCAGAAAATGTTTTGAAATATTCTCCAAACACCATTGTAGTTGTAGTTTCAAATCCAATGGATACAATGACCTACTTGACTTTAAAAGCTACCGGACTTCCGAAAAACAGAATCATCGGAATGGGAGGTGCTTTGGATAGTTCCCGTTTCAGATATTACCTGTCAAAAGCGTTAGACAAACCGTCTAATGATGTTTCGGCTATGGTAATTGGCGGACACGGTGATACGACTATGATTCCGTTAACTCGTTTGGCATCTTATAATGGTATTCCTGTTTCTGAATTCCTTTCGCAGGAAGCGTTGGATAAAGTAGCGGCAGATACTATGGTTGGTGGTGCTACATTGACAGGGCTTTTAGGAACATCTGCCTGGTATGCGCCGGGTGCTTCTGTGGCCTATTTGGTTGACAGTATACTGAATGACCAGAAGAAAATGATTGCCTGCTCAGTATTCCTTGAAGGAGAATATGGGCAAAATGATATTTGTTTGGGTGTTCCTTGTATTATAGGTAAAAATGGTGTGGAAGAAATTCTTTCCATCAACCTGGATGAAAAAGAAAAAGCATTGTTGGCTAAAAGTGCCGATGCGGTAAGAAATATGAATGCCGATTTGAAGTCGGTTTTGGCGTAATTCCTGCCTTATAAATTAAGAGACTGCTTCTTGCAGTCTTTTTTTTATGATATAATTAGCAAATTAATTGGTTAATCTTTTGGTTAATTATATATTTGCTCGTTTTAAAAAAAAGGGAATAAGTCAAGTTTTGTTGTTATTGTCTGATAACTGCTTGATTTAGTCTGTTTTATCTGTTTAAACACACCAAGAATAAGAAATTTAATTAATTTTTAGTAATAATGCAGAATAGAGGACTCGTTAAATTTTTTGCAATTTTATTTGCATTGGTAAGTATTTACCAACTATCATTCACATTTGTCGCCAACCGCGTTAAGAGTGATGCAAAAGCCTTTGCTAACGGAGATGAGAAAAAAGAAGTAAAGTATCTTGATTCAATCAGCAAGGAAAATGTTTACAACCTTGGCTTTACAAAATTTACTTACAAAGAAGTTTCTGATAAGCAAATCAACAAAGGACTTGACCTTGAAGGTGGTATCAATGTGATTTTGCAAATTTCTGTAAAAGACGTTTTGAAAACTTTGGCTAACCACACAAAGAACCCGGTTTTCAATAAAGCTTTGGAGAATGCTGATAAAAATCAACAAGGTAATCAGGATTATATCGATGCCTTTTTTATCGCATTTGATGAAGAGTCTAAAGGAGCGGTAAAATTAGCAGATCCTGAAGTTTTTGCACACCGTAATCTTGAAGAGGTTAACTTCAATATGTCTGATGCGCAGGTAAAAACAATCATCAAGAGAAAAGTTAAAGAATCTGTTGAGAGTGCATTTAGAGTATTGACTGAGCGTATCGATAAATTTGGTGTAGTTCAGCCAAACATCCAGATGCTTGGAGAGTCAGGAAGAATTCTGGTTGAACTTCCGGGTGCAAAAGATGTTGACCGTATCAAAAAATTATTACAAAGTACAGCCCAACTTGAATTCTGGGAAACGTACAAAATAGAAGAAATGGGTAATTTCTTAATGGCTACTAATGAAGTTCTTAAGAAAACCGAAAAAGAAATCAATACTAAAGAAACTCCTAAAACAGCCAACGATACTCTTGGAAATCTGTTGACAGATGCTTCTAAAGATTCTACTGCAGTAAAAGGAAACAATCCTTTGTTTGACAAAATGACTGCTTACGGACAAGGTCCTATCTTAGGATACTATTCTCCGAAAGATACTGCAAAAATTAATGGGTATTTGAAAATGCCGGAAGTGAAATCACTTCTAACAGGCGAGCAGCGTTATGCTAAATTTGTTTGGAGCAAGCCTCAATCTATAAATGTATTAAAACAACAGATTGTTGATCCTACAAAAACTCCTAACTCTAAAAAGGTAGAAGTTTTAGAACTATATGCATTAAAAGGTAACAGACAAAACACTCCGGCAATGAGCGGAGGTGTTGTAACTGACGCAAGTGATAAATTCGACCAGATGGGTAAGCCTTCTGTAGAAATGATCATGAACAGCAAAGGTGCCAAAGATTGGGAAGCTCTTACAGGAAAAGCATACACTGAAAAAGGATTCATCGCTATCGTATTGGATGACGTAGTATATTCTGCTCCGGGAGTAACAAGTGGTGCTATCACAGGTGGTATTTCTCAAATTACAGGAAACTTTGATATTTCTGAAACAAAAGACTTAGCAAACATTCTTAGAGCAGGTAAATTACCGGCTTCTGCAGATATCGTTCAGTTTGATGCTGTTGGTCCGTCATTGGGGCAGGAAGCTATTGATAATGGTATTACTTCAGCTTTAGTTGGATTATTACTGGTATCGCTTTGGATGGTTGTATACTATGGAAAATCAGGTTGGTTTGCAAACATTGCATTGGCAGTAAACTTACTTTTCTTATTTGGTATTTTGGCTAGTATTGGTGCAATCCTGACATTGCCTGGTATTGCGGGTATCGTTTTAACAATGGGTACAGCGGTAGATGCTAACATTATCATTTACGAGCGAGCAAAAGAAGAATTGCGAATGGGCAAAACACTGGAAGAAGCAGTAAAAGTTTCTTTCAGCTGGAGAGGGGCGATGTCTTCTATTACAGATGCGAACGTAACTCACGTTTTGACTGGAGCCGTATTATTCATTTTTGGAACAGGACCAATCAAAGGTTTCGCAACTACATTATTGATTGGTATCTTCACGTCGTTATTTACATCAATCTTTATTACAAGAATCTTGTTAGAGTGGAGTATTTCCAGAAAGAACAACCTGACATTCGTAACATCAATGTCTAAAAACTGGTTTACAAACTTTAATTATGATTTCTTGGGTAAAAAGAAAATCACTTACATTTTCTCAAGCTGTGTTGTTATCGTGAGCGTTGCTTCATTCTTTATCAACGGACTTGATGAAGGTGTAGATTTCAAAGGAGGTCGTACTTTCCAAATCCGATTTGAAAAGCCGGTAGAAGCTTCTGAAGTATCTGACGAACTTACTAAAGTATTTGACGGAGTTGTTCAGGCAAAAGTATTAGGAGATAAGGAACAGCTTAAAATTGTTACTAAATATAAAATTGATGATCCAAGCTCTGATGCTGATGTGGAAGTAAACAAAATGTTGTTTGACAACCTTAAGAAATATTACGGACCGGATTTGACTTATGAAAAATTCGTAAATGCATATGATGGAAAAACCATAGGTATTGTATCTTCTTCTAAAGTAGGTCCTGCTGTTGCAAAAGATATTAAAACAAACTCATTTTGGGCAGTACTGGGAGCTATGGGAATTGTTTTCCTTTACCTGATGATTAGTTTCAGAAAATGGCAGTACAGCTTAGGTGCGATTGCTGCTGTAGCGCACGACGTTATCTTTGTTTTAGGTATCTATTCATTATGTTATAAATTCATGCCTTTCCACATGGAAATGGACCAGCACTTTATTGCGGCTATCCTAACCGTAATCGGTTACTCGATGAACGATACGGTAATCGTATTCGACAGGATTCGTGAATACCTTGCAGGTAAAACAAAAGGTAGCTTCAATGATATCGTAAACCGTTCGGTTAATACTACAATGTCAAGAACATTAAACACGTCGTTGACAATGATTTTAGTATTGCTTATCATGTTTATCTTTGGAGGTGAATCTATCCGTGGATTTATATTCGCAATGCTTGTGGGTATTATCGTAGGAACATACTCATCATTGTTCATTGCAACACCGGTTCTTTGTGACTCTATTTCTGATGCTGAACACAAGAGAATTGAAGATATGCACAATAATGTTGAGAACAAATAATACGTTTTCGATAGATAAATAATAAAAGCCCGATACGTCGGGCTTTTTTTTGTTTGTATAGTTCTGGAAATCTGTTTGAATAGAGCAAACAGAAAGGTTTACTCCATGGGGTTCACTCTTCATAAACTTAGCGTCTTAGCGCCTTTGCGAGAAGCTGTTTTCGCGCAAAGGCGCCAAGATGCAAATATGTTGTCTGGGTATTGAATTTGAAAATAATATATAAGGTGTTTGGTTTGTGAATTAGCCTTTTTAAGAGTTCTTTTCGTTTTTAATTTATATTCCTTATATTGCACAAGCTTGAAGGTTTATAAAAACCAATAAAAAAGGGCCGTATGGCCCTTTCTATATTTGATGAGTAATTTGCTATAAAGAATTTACCTTTTTCTCTGCAGTAAAGATAAAATACAGACCAGCAAGTATAAAAGGAATGCTTAGCCATTGTCCTGTTGAGAAAAGACCCAGAGATTCCTCAATTCCACCCTGGCTTTCTTTTACGAATTCAACCAGGAAGCGTACAGTCCATAACAAGACTAAAAATAGCCCGAAAAGATATCCGGATTTTTCTCTCGCCTGTGTTTTCCAGTAAGAGAAAAATAAGATGAAGAAAACAATCACATAGCCAACCGCTTCATATAGCTGTGCCGGATGTTTTGGAGCAACCTGCTGCAATATTGCTGCATATTCCGGATTCGTTGCGATTTGGTGATATGCATCATTGACATTGTTGGTTTTGGTTTCAATCATTGCCACGTCAGGTTTAATACTGTCCCGTAAAAATTTAATTCCAAGGGGAGAAGTCGTTTTGTGTCCTACGATCTCAGAATTGAAAAAGTTTCCAAGTCTGACAAAAATGGCGCCAGAGGCCACAGGAATTACAATACGGTCCAAAATCCATAAAAGAGGGCGCTTGATAACATTCTTGCTGTAAAAATACATTGTAATGATTATTGCTATCGCGGCTCCGTGGCTGGCCAATCCGGAAAAACCGGTAAATTCAAAATGTGGTTTCGTTTTGAATGGAAGAAAGACACTCCAGAAATCTTCGCGGAACAACTCTGACTGGTAAAAAATGACATGGCCTAAGCGGGCTCCTATTAATGTGGCGAAAAAAGTATAGATGAAAAGCGTGTCTAATTTTTCAATCGATTCGCCTTCTCGCAAATATATCTTTTTCATCAAATACCATCCTAATACAAAGGCAATTACAAACATCAGGCTGTAATAACGTATTACGAAAAAACCTAAGTCAATGCCTTCTGATGGATTCCAAACAATGTTTAGAGCTGTAGTCATAATTTTAAAGTTCTGAATTTAGCCGTAAAAATAAAGATTTGATTTTAATCGAATCAAAAAAAGGCGTTAATGTTTGTGCTTGCAGACTTTTTCAGGAACAGGGTCGTAGCCTTTTCCGCCCCACGGATTACAGCTTAGGATTCTGCGGATTCCCAAATAACCACCTTTAAACAAGCCATGCTTTTGCAGTGCTTCTATCGTGTATTGAGAACATGTTGGCTGATAACGGCAGGAAGAAGGCAGAAAAGGGGAGATACCGCCCTGATAAAACCGGATCAGCAGAATAAAGGGAGCGGTAAGTAGTTTTTTCAGGTTCACAATAGTGCTGTTAAAAAAAATGATGAAGCTTAATAGCTTCATCATCATTTGTTAGTTTATAGAGAATGTTGTTCCTTCTTTTCCGTCTTTGAGATTAATTCCCAGATTGGTAAGCTGGTCCCTGATCTTGTCAGACAATGCAAAATCCTTATTGGCTCTTGCTTCATTGCGCATACCTATAAGCATGTTGACAACACTGTCTAGCTTGTCATTATTTTCAAGTGATTTTTCGTTAGTCAGTCCTAAAACATCAAATAAGAAATTTTCAATGGTTTTACTGAATAGTTTCAGATCCTCCGAAGTAATCGTTTCCTTATTTTCTTTTAATAAATTGATATAGCGAACTGCTTCGAATAGCTGTGCTATTAATATTGGAGTATTGAAATCATCATTCATAGCGTCATAGCAGGCATCGATCCATGCCTGAATATCAAGCGATGATTTTTCAGAAGGAATGATTTCGTTTATCGTGTCATAAGCATCCATTAATCTTACAAAGCCTTTTTCAGAGGCTGCGATTGCATCATCTGTAAAGTCCAGATTGCTTCTGTAATGTGCCTGCAACATAAAAAAGCGTGCTACGGAAGGAGCATATTTCTTGCTTAAAAAAGGACTGCCGCCGGCATAGATTTCTCTTGGCAATATGTTGTTTCCGGTAGACTTGGCCATTTTTTTGCCATTTAGTGTAAGCATATTGGCGTGCATCCAATAATTTACAGGAGCTTGTCCGGTGCAGGCTTCATTTTGTGCAATCTCACATTCGTGGTGTGGGAATTTAAGGTCCATTCCGCCACCGTGAATATCAAAATGATTCCCCAGATATTTTGTGCTCATTGCAGTACATTCCAAATGCCATCCTGGGAAACCATCACTCCATGGAGAAGGCCATCGCATAATATGTTCCGGTTCTGCTCTTTTCCATAGCGCAAAATCCTGCGGATTTCGTTTGTCGGATTGTCCGTCAAGCTCACGTGTATTGGCAATCATGTCCTCTATGTTTCTGCCGCTCAGTTTTCCATAATTATGGGTCTTGTTAAATTTTTGAACATCAAAATAAACAGAGCCATTGGAAACATAACCAATGCCATTTTCGATAATCTTTTTGATGATCTCGATTTGCTCAATAATATGGCCTGTAGCAGTAGGTTCTATGCTGGGTGGAAGGAAATTAAACTCCTTTAAAATTTCATGAAAATCAACAGTATAACGCTGCACAATTTCCATAGGCTCAAGCTTTTCAACACGGGCCTTTTTTGCAATTTTATCTTCGCCTTCATCCTCATCATCTACAACATGCCCTACATCGGTAATATTGCGCACATATCTTACCTTGTAGCCAAGATGAAGCAGGTACCTGAAAACGACATCAAATGACATAAACGTTCTTACGTTTCCTAAATGCACATTGCTGTAAACTGTTGGTCCGCAAACATACATTCCTACATTGCCCTCATGAAGGGGAACGAAAACTTCTTTTTCTCCGGAGAGAGAATTGTATATTTTTAGATTTTGAGTCTGGTACAATGGCATAGGTTGTCGATTTTAAAATTCAGGCCTAAAGTGGTGAGGGCCTATTGGATTGGTCGCTTAAAACTGAGTGTCAAATTTAATATAATCTAGGAATTCTCGTCTTGTAGCCTCGTTTTTAAATTTACCTCCAAATTCTGAAGTAACGGTGCTGCTTTCGATATCCTTTATTCCTCTGGAATTTACACAAAGGTGCTTGGCATCAATTACACAGGCAACATCTTCCGTATTCAGCACTTTTTGTAATTCCTGAACAATCTGCATGGTCAGGCGCTCCTGAACCTGCGGACGTTTTGCAAAATACTCAACGATACGGTTCATTTTGGAAAGACCAACTACTTTTCCGTTAGAAATATAGGCAACATGGGCTCTCCCGATAATTGGCAACAGGTGATGTTCGCAAGTAGAATACACCGTGATGTTTTTTTCTACCAGCATTTCGCCATATTTGTAATTGTTGATAAATGTTGAAGCGTTAGGTTTTTTTGCCGGATTCAGACCGCCAAAAATCTCCTTAACAAACATCTTGGCAACGCGGTTAGGAGTGCCTTTTAGACTATCGTCAGTAAGGTCCATGCCCAGTGTTAAGAGAATGTTTTCTACGTCTTTTTTTATAAGCTCGATCTTTTGGTCGTCTGTAATATCAAAGGCATCGCTTCTTAAAGGATTTTTTGCATTTGTGGCAATATGGTTATCTCCAATTTCGTCTAGAAAATCTTCGTTATTTGTCATTGAAAATTATATATTATGGTAAGTACGTATTAAAGACTGCAAAGATAAATAATAAATAGCAAAGAAATTCTATAGATGTTAAATTTAAAAATTTTCAAAATTTAAGATAATTATTTCTTAAATTTATGTAAATTTCGCTCCTCAAAATAATCTAAAAATGAAAAAGAATTATCTTTTATTATTCTTATTTGCTTTATTGTTAACAAATAGTTATGGCCAGGATTTAGGCTGTGTCAGCGTAAATGCGAACACCCCATTGCCTATCTGTAACGTAGGCGATACAAGGACTATTACGGCTGCGCCGCCTGTTAACAGTGTTCCTAGACAGACTACAAGTTATACCATTTCTCAGACTCCTTTCGTATGGAGAAGTCCTGATAATGTCAACGATATAACAAGTATTACTTCGGATGACAAATGGTCGGCAATTGTACCGCTAAGAGGAAAACAAACAGTACCTTTTAACTTTTGTTATTTTGGTCAAAAATATAGTGATTGTTTGATAGGGGATAATGGAGTTGTTACTTTTAGTATTCTAGGTCATCCTGATTCTCCTGGAGGTTTATATAGGCCGAGTCTTTTGGTGCCTGCTGAAAGTGGCAGTGGATGGGCTTTCAATGCGCCGATTCCTTCCGGTCCGGGTTATGGCCCACCATACAAAAGCGCAATCATGATGTTGCAAGATTTGAATATCGCGAATGGTCCTACCTCGACTACCGCGATTAACTATTTTACGGTAGGTACCTATCCATGTAGGGCATTTGTTGCCAACTGGCAGGACGTGCCGCTTTTTGGTGGTGCTTGTGCTCCTGGTACGCAAGGATACCAATCTTATCAAATAGTATTGTTTGAATCTACCAATATTATTGAAATTCATGTAAGAAGGAGAACATCTTGTGCCGGTTGGAATGGAGGTAATGGTTTGCTTGGTATTCAAAATGCAGATGGATCTATAGCATATTCACCAACAAGCCCAAATAGAAATACGGGTACATGGCAGGTTCCGGATACTCAATCGGAAGCATGGAGGTTTACTCCAAGCGGTCCGTTGGTTCCGGTTACATATGAATGGTATGAAGCGGGTAATCCGGGTACAATAATTGGGACGAGTCCAAGTTTGACTGTAGCTCCTGCGGTAACCACTACTTATTGTGTTAGAGCTACTTTTGGAAGTTGTAATCCTGTAATTCCACCACTAACAGCAACAGACTGTGCTACTGTAAAAGTAGGGGAGCCTGTAGGATATCCTCCAAAAAATATCAAGCATTGTACTACTGATACTAATCCTAGAGTTTTTGATATAGGTATTAATACTGATGTTGTTCTCGGTACAATTGATCCCGGACCGCCTGACAATTTGAATCCGTATGATTTTGAGATTGATTATTATGAAAATCTTACGGATGCGAATAATGACGCAAACCCTATAAATACAGCGTTTTATGATCCTTCTGATACAGATGCACCGGTGTTATATACACTACCTGCGCCAGATATGACCAAGACGGTATATATTAAAATACGTGATATTATTTCCAACTGCTCTTACATTCTTCCTTTTGATTTGATCATAAGAGATTGTGATGCGCAGGAAATTGCACCTATGATTTTGTGCGACGTTAATAATGATTTTCAGGAAAATTTTAATTTAAATAATGAATTGCCTGCAATCAATGCTGCAATAGCAGCCGAAGCAGGTAACCCGCTTCCAGCTGACTTCTCGATAACTTTCCATGAGTCTGAAGCTGATGCTGATGACGTTACAACAGCTCTTACTCCTGCAGAAGTAGCATCATATCCTGGTACTACAGGAGATAGAGTATATGTTAGGGCAGAAAGTATTGCGGATCCTACATTCTATTATGTGTATTACTTTGATTTACGTCTGGTGCCTACGCCTGTAGCTACTATATCCGGAAGTGCACAGATTTGTGAAAATTCAACAGCGACTATTACAATTACAGGAACAGCTGGAGCTACCGTTCAATATACTGACCATACAGGAGCTACAGTATCTGTTGTTTTAGTTGATGACGGAACAGGAACAAACACCGGAGTATATACTTTCACAACACCGGCTGTTATTCCGGCAAATTCACCATATACTTATACTTTAGTTGATGCTACCCTAACAACTGCTGGAGTTACTTGTACGCAACCATTAACAGGGTCGGCTACTGTAACTGTAGGAGGTTTGCCAACAGCTAATATTACTACGCCAAATACGCCAATCTGTGAAGGTTCTGCTCTTACAATCAATGTTCAGGGAACGCCTAACACGGTAGTGACCTACACGGACCCAGCGGGAGCATCACAGACAGTATCTCTTGACGGAACGGGCAATGGCAGTATAAGCCTACCTACAACCCTTACGCCGGGTACCTATACCTACACGCTTGTAAAGGTATCGACCACCAGCACTCCTCCGTGCGAGGACAACCTGACCTCTGCGGTAACCATCACGGTAAGGCCATACCCTACAGCAACTATCCACCAGGTAGACACTCAGGTATGTCTTGGTAGCCCTTCGAGGGTAAGAGTTACCGGAGAACCAGGAGCTACAGTTACTTATACATTAGACAGTACGGCTGACCAAGTCATATTAGACGCTACAGGCGAGGCTATTATCCTTGAGGTATTGCCTACTGCAGGAACGCATACATATACCCTTGTTGGTGTTAACTCAGCCGTTGCGCCATTCTGCGGACAGGCTGCGACCGGCAGCGTGAGCATCGAGGTTACGGATGCGCCAACTGCGACGATATCGACCGCGACCCCGGTAATCTGCGAAAACGGCAGCGGCACGGTGACCATCACCGGAACGCTCAATGCGGAAGTCACCTATACCGTAAACGGCGGTAGCCCGCAGACGGTTGTGCTGGCCACGCCGAGCGCGGTCAACCCTGCCCTTGGCGAGGCGACGATTACCCGCACGCTAACCGCAAACACGACCTACGCCCTTGTGAGCGTTTCCACCACGGGCACTACCCCTTGCACCACGAACCTGACGGATGCGGTAACCATCACGGTAACCCCGCTCCCTACGGCCACCATCACGGCCACGGACGCGACGGTATGCGAGGGAACGGGAACCACCGTCGTAATAAACGGCCCGGCCAACGGCTCGGTGACCTACTCCGTAGGCACCGGACCTGCAATAACACAAAACCTTGATGCGGCCGGAACGGCCAGCATCCCAACGGGCCCGCTTACTGCGGCCACGACATATACGCTTACCGGCGTAACCACGGGCGGCACCGTGCCCTGCACAAGGACGCTTAACCTGCGTGCCACGGTTTCCGTGAAGGCGCTTCCTACGGCCGCCTTCACGGGCCCTGCCAACGTGTGCTCGAACAGGACCGCGTTGCTTGAATTCACCGGAACGCCGGGGGCCACGGTAAGCTTTACCTGGACGGGCGGGGGCTCCGACAGCGTGACCCTTGACGGGGCGGGCTATTTTGCCTAT